>JBBAAF010000007.1:0-57669 GCA_041658425.1 Bacteroidales bacterium
TAAGACTATAAGACTATAAGACCATAAGACTATAAGACCATAAGACTATAAGACTATAAGACCATAAGACTTTAAGACTATAAGACTTTAAGACTATAAGACAAGAAGACAATATATATTCATTGAGGGCCAATCCTCTGGAGCAGTATTTGCAGAAATCTTCAAAAGATTTTACAAGGGATGATATCATTTGATTTGTTTTTTGGGTTCCTGTGGTTTGGTTTTTTTATGGCGGGCATTATTGATGTTCAGGTTCAGCTCAAATCCGATCAGCAACACCAGGGAGTTTACGAATAACCAGATCAGAAAAGCAATCAGAGTTCCGATAGAACCGTAAAATTTGTTGTATGTCCCGAAGTTATTGATATAGGCGGAAAACCCCACTGATGTCAGAATGATAAAAAAAGAGCTCAGGATACTTCCAGGAGTGATGAATCGGAACTTACTGTGTTTGGCCGGAGCCAGGTAATAGAGGAATGAAATGCTGAGAAATGTGCATATCAGGATAATGAGCCACTTGCCATTCAGAAACAGGGCAATCAGGAATTTATTGGTGAGAATATTTCTGGTTTCCAGAAAATTAATTACTATCCCGGAGAAGATAATCAGGATTACAGCCACGGAGATCAGCATGCAAAAAATGATGATCAATACAATTGAAATCAGTTGCCGGTTAAGCCAGGTGCGGTTTTCACGGTTGTGATAGCTGGCATTGAAAGCATTGATTAGCGCAGCTATACCTCCGGTTGCAAAAAACAGGGAGAGGACGAAACCGAATGATAACAGGTCGTTTCTTTTCCGCATCACAATTTCCTGCATGGAACTTTCCACTGCCGAATATACATTGGCCGGCATCAGGTCTTTCAGGGTGGTCATCAGAACCTGCTGGAAATTCTCAATAGGAATATACGGAATCATCGTAAATAGAACGATGATGGCAGGAAACACAGCCAGGAAGAAATTGTATGCAATAGCTGAGGCCCTGTTTGTGAGTGTTCCGTTATTTACCCCTTTCAGAAAGAAAGAGGAAATGTCATAAAGGGTTAAACCTTCGAATCCGGGCAGTACAGTCCGTTTTGCCGACCTGGTAACCAGTATTGCAGCAGCTTTTATGGTCCGGATAAGTTTCATTTTGGTCAGGATATTGCTTTCAGGCTCATATCTAAACTAAATATCTGATGAGTAAGGCCACCAACCGAAATGAAATCCACCCCGGTCAAAGCATAATCCCTGATGTTTTCAAGAACTATTCCTCCGGATGCTTCTGTTTCAACCTGGCCGCCAATCAGATGGATCGCTTCCCTGAGCCTTTTCGGTGTAAAATTATCGAGAAGAATCCGATTTACCTTATCATGCTCAAGGATTTCACGGACATCTTCCAGGTTCCTGGCTTCAATCTCAATTTTTAGATTCAGATTATTGGTATTCAGATAGCTGATCGTTCTATCCAGTGCCGGTGTAATTCCACCGGCGTAGTCGATATGGTTATCTTTGATCAGGATCATATCGTATAAACCCATCCGGTGATTATAACCTCCTCCGATTCTGACCGCTTCTTTTTCGAGGTACCTCATGTTTGGGGTAGTTTTTCGCGTGTCAAGAATTTTAGCAGGTGTTCCGCTTACCTGCTCGACAAACAGGGCTGTCCGGGTGGCGATTCCACTCATTCGCTGCAGTATATTAAGAACGAGCCTCTCGGTTTGGAGGATCGATTGCTGTTTTCCGGTAACGATGAAAGCCTGGTCACCGGGTTTGATCCGGGTGCCGTCGGGGATTTTTACATCAACCGTGAGCGTTGGGTCAAAGGCCGCGAAAACCTTGCAGGCTATCTGGATACCGGCAATGACACCCTCCTGTTTTACAAGCAGGACAGCCTTGCCGACCGCATCAGACGGAATACAGGCCAGTGTGGTATGGTCGCCGGATCCGATGTCTTCATGAAGGGCATCGGCAATGAACTTTTCGAGCGGATCGGTTGTCATCGGAATTGTTTGAATCAAAAATATAAAGAAAGTATAAATTGGCGCGGAAATTGTAAATTGATCAGCCTTTATTGATCGATTGATATATGAAACAACCGGCTGAGATCAGGCCCCGCGACCTGCTGCTTTCTTTTCGTTTTCTCTTTGTTGCAGTCACTATTCTGCTCGTTGCCCTGATCGTTGATCCGGTTGCTCACCTGAAAGAACCGGTTAAAGTCTATCCCTCACAGATTGAAAAAGATTTTCATCGGAAAATCAGACTCCTTGAGAATACCGCAAACGAAGCCTTGTCAATGGTTTCGAAATACGGCTGGCCGATGGTACTGGACAAGGATCCCGGGTTTACCGGCCGCTATGCAGAGGATAACGACGGTATAGCCATTTTTATATTTCAGCAGGATTCGATGCTCTTCTGGTCCGATAATTCATTGGTCGTGGAAACAAAGGATCTTTTGCAGATGGAAACGGGCAGGGTTTACACGTTGCCAAACTGCTCGGTTTATACCAGGGTTTACCGGTCTGATAATTTCGAGGTAGTCGGGGTGGTATTTCTGAAAAAATTCTTTCCTTACAACAATGAGCTGGTTTCTGATGCATTTCTTGTTGGCAGCAATATCCCGGAATCCTACCGGATCAGTATCCCTCCCATACCGGATGCTATCCAGGTTACTGATGATCAGGGGAGATTTACCTTTTCCCTTATTCCAACTGAAGAGGTAACATCAAGGGAAACATTGCATTGGCTGACCCTTTTTCTATACTTCACGGTTTTTGCATTCATCCTGTTTTTTTTCAGTGATATCATGCGGTTGGCCTATCGGATCAAATCATCAGGCTGGTGGTTGTTGGCTTTATTTGCGGATTTAGTAATTATCAGATGGTTTTTATGGTATTTCCGTGAACCGCATTGTGTTTTTAATCTGCCCCTTTTCACCGTTTTTAATCAACCGGTCATTTTTCTTGAATCGCGTGGCGACGTGCTGATTACAATAATTCTGCTGATCTTTTTTGCCTTCTGGTTCTCGCGGTATTTTGAGTTATTCCCCGGACGGAGATCAGGCTCTTCTGAAAAGGATGGGAAGCGGCTGGTTCAGAGTTTGGCCCTTGCAGGCTGGCTCCTTGCGATCATCTGTTTTCTGGGGGCAATCTGGATGATCCGGTATTTGCTGCTTCAAAGAACCGGGCTTTTAGAAATCTACCGGATACTTACCATCAATTTCTCGAATTTGCTTGATATCCTAATGGTTGGGGGCATCCTGATTGCTTTTGTGCTATTGCTCTACCGGCTGATTAACCGGATTAAATCACGACTAACCTGGATTCAGAGTATTATCGGATTGGTTGTTATGTCAATTCTTTGTTTTGGTTTAGCCAGGGATTCCGGCATCGGTCAGGATTGGGTCAGCCTGATGTTCTTTCTTTTACTTTCCGTTGTTATCCTTTCCGTTCAGAAATATTCCCGGGTTCGGTTGAGTCACGGACTGGTGACAATCATCCTCGTGCTTATTTCAGCATTTATGGTTTATTACATCGATGGGATTAACCGGACTAAAGAAACCGATCAGCATAACGTAATTCTCAGCAAGTTGTCGTCGGAACATGATCAGATCGCCGAAATGCTCCTGACCCAGATCGATCCCGATATAAGAGCCGACTCGATCCTTGCAGGATTAGTTCTCGACCGGAATATGAAACCCGATAATCAGCAGATGGCGATCACCAATCATTTGAAAAATAAATACTTTGGATTATACTGGAACCGGTTTGAAATCCAGGCCTATTCCTGCAATGCTGCGAGCCGGACTGTGATTCAGCCCGATAATTCCGAAGTTGGCTGTTTGGATTTTTTCGTTCGCGACATGCGCGACCGTTATGGGAAGATACTCTCAGGAACAGATGGGTTTTATTATCTTGATAATTTCGACGGTGTGATCGAATACCTTGGTGTTTATGATCATTTTACAATGGATACCCTAAACAAGACCAGCCTGATCATAAACATTTATTCCCGTTTTGTTGCACAGGAACTGGGCTATCCCGAACTGCTGATAACAGGTAAGATCGACCGTGACAGCCTGGATCAGAGTTATTCCTATGCCAAGTACCATCTGGGTAACCTTCAATCGACGAGCGGGGATTATGATTACAGCCTTACCAGCGATATTTATCCGGGTAAAATAGGTGAAGTGATTGGATTTAAGTCGGATGGATATAACCACTGGATAAAAAAAATCGCTAATAACAATGAAATTGTTATTAGCCGCCAATCCAATAGGACAGGCGACAGTCTGGTTACCTTTTCCTATGTTTTTGTATTTCTGTTTTTAGTCTGGCTGGTGCTGAATGCGGTCATGACCTGGCCACGGGGTTTCAAACTACCGGTGTTGGGGTTGAAACAGCGGATTCAGTTTACCATGGTATCCTTTCTGGTTTTTTCCTTTATGCTGATAGGAGGGGGTATGACTTATTACGTGATTCAGCAGTATAAGCAAAGCAACCGGAAATTGATCATAGAAAAGACTGAATCACTCCTTACCGACCTTCAGGATAAGTTGAAATTTGCACCAACCCTGTCGAGAGAGTGGCGTGATGGAAATAGTCGCAGTCTTAATGAACTGATGATAAAGTTCTCTTATGTGTTCAATACCGACATGAATATTTTTGATCCTTACGGTAATCTTGTCGTTTCATCCCGTCCGGAGGTTTTTGAATATAACCTGGCTGGCCACAAAATGAATCCCCGTGCTTATTATGTGATGCATCATCAGGGGAAACCCCGTTTTATTATCAGGGAAAGCATTGAAAGCCTGGGTTATTATTCTTCATACGTGCCTTTGTATAACCAGTACAATAAGCTTCTCGGATACCTGAACCTTCCCTATTTCAGCAGGCAAAGTGAGACCAGCCGGGAGATTTCCACCATTGTGGTCGCCATGGTTAATGCCTATTTTATCCTGATCCTTCTGACGGTTTTTCTGGCCGTTGTGCTGGCTAATCAGGTAGCCCGCCCGTTGCAGCTTTTGCAAAGCAAGCTTGCAGGATTGAGATTTGGCCGGAAAAATCAGAGCATTGAATATCAGAGAGATGATGAGATCGGCCGGTTGGTAAAAGAGTATAACCGGATGGTGAGTGAACTGCAGGCGAGTGCTGAAAAGTTAGCACGGTCGGAACGCGAAAGTGCATGGCGGGAGATGGCACGCCAGATTACGCATGAAATTAAGAATCCGTTGACTCCCATGAAGCTGAGTGTACAGCATTTAAGAAAAGCCTGGAAAGACGGGGCGCCTGACCTGGATGCCTATATTGACCGGATGACTACCACGCTGATTGACCAGATTGAAACATTATCCAACATTGCGAACGAATTTTCAACATTTGCCCAGATTCCCGGAGCCCATTTTGCGGCGATTGATCTGACGCAAAAAATTCAGCGGATCACGCATCTGTTTGAAGATACCTGCAAGGTTAACCTGGTAAAGAATTATAAGGGTTCGCGTGAGGTTTTAATTTTTGCCGATCCGGAGCAGGTGATACAGGTTTTTAACAATCTGATTAGAAATGCGGTACAGGCGGTCGCTGAAGGAGTAGAGCCGGTTGTGGATATATCAATTGAAGCGGGCGAGGATACTGTGATAGTTAAAGTTACCGACAATGGGATCGGAATTACGGACGACCTTCAATCGCGGCTTTTTGAGCCTAACTTCACGACGAAGTCGTCGGGGATGGGTCTTGGACTGGCCATTACCAAGAAAATCATGGAGGGATCCAACGGGAAGATCTGGTTTGAGACCAGAAAAAATGCAGGAACCAGTTTTTATTTGGAATGGCCGTTATTTAAGCCGGAATAATCTACCAGGTAATCACTGAACTCGTATCCCTGTTGCTAGTGTTCAGACTCCGGTCGACCACATAAAATTCATATCGGAATTCATTAAAAGGCAGGGGATTGGTGATGGAATAGGGATATTCGATGGTCACCGAGATATCGGCAATAAGCGTTTTATTCTGACCGGTTGGTGTCAGATCCGGGATGCGGTATCTCCTTAATCCGCCTGGCGCAGGCACTTCGGTAAAACTTCCGTTCTCCTTTTTGTATTCCTGCAGAAACAGGTTGTAATAAAAGGCGCTGTCTTTGTTAAACGGACCTGTGGTATCGGTTATTCCGAGTCCGATATCTCCATTGCCATCCGTGAGATGAAAAGTTAAAGTAACCCGCTTAACAGGATTATCGAGAACATCGGTAGAATCCTTGGTTAATACAGAGGTAAAGCTGATTACCGGTTCATCCGGATAATCCACGATTTTCTTGCAGGCAGCCAAAAGCAGCAACAGTGCAAGAAATTTAGCCGAAGTTGATAGCCTGAACATCATACGAATCATTTTTCCCGGAAAAAGATTTGAATCGGAACACCGGTAAAATTAAAGTTCTCGCGGATTTTATTCTCAAGATACCGTTTGTAGGGTTCCTTGATGTATTGAGGAAGATTGCAGAAAAAGGCAAATGAAGGAGTTTGATTTGGGAGCTGGGTTGCGTACTTAATCTTGATGAATTTACCTTTATTTGCTGGCGGCGGATAAGCAATGATCAATTCCTGAAGGAGTTCATTCAGTTTATGGGTCGGGACTTTCTGGCGACGGTTATTATAAACCTCAATCGCTGTTTCGAGGGCCTTAAGCACCCTCTGTTTAGTGATGGATGAAGTGAATATGATCGGTACGTCGGTATAGGGTGCTATTCGCTCCTGAATCTCACGTGTGAAAGTTTTTGTAGTGTGGGTGTCTTTTTCAACAAGATCCCATTTGTTGACGAGGATCACCACTCCTTTACGGTTGCGCTGAATATTGCCGAAAATTGTAATATCCTGGGATTTAATGCCTTCTGTTGCGTCGATCATCAGCAGGCAGACATCTGAATTTTCAATGGCCCTGATGGACCGCATCACAGAGTAGAATTCAACGTCTTCCGAAACCTTGCCTCTTTTCCGGAGTCCGGCTGTATCCACGAGGAAGAAATCGAGCCCGAATTTCTGATACCGGGTATGAATGGAATCCCTGGTGGTGCCGGAAATCGGAGTAACGATATTCCGATCGACTCCGATCATGGCATTGATGAAGGATGATTTTCCGACATTTGGGCGGCCTACAACGGCAAATCTTGGAATGTCCGGTTCGTCTTCAAAAACGGCTCTTTCGAAAGCTCCGGTCACTGCATCCAGCAGTTCGCCGGTCCCCGTTCCATTCACGGCGGAAACCGGATAAATCTCACCCAGGCCCAGACTAAAAAACTCGTTGGCCTCCATGAACCGTTTGTTGTTATCTGCCTTATTGACAGCCAGAAATATCGGTTTTTTTGCTTTGCGCAAAAGTCCGGCAACAACCTGATCGAGGTCGGTGATCCCGGATTCCACATCAACGGTAAAAATAATGACGTCAGCCTCCTCGATGGCGAGGACAATCTGTTTCCTGATCTCCTCTTCAAAAACATCATCCGAGTTGGTAATGTATCCGCCGGTATCGATCAATGAGAATTCATGCCCGTTCCAGAAGGCTTTACCGTAATGACGGTCGCGGGTAACCCCGCTCGACTCATGAACGATTGCCTGCCGGGATTGGGTAATTCGATTGAAAAGGGTTGATTTGCCGACATTTGGCCGGCCAACGATTGCAACAATATTTGCCATAATTATATCTTTCTGTATCAGAGTTCATAGCCAAAAGATTTCAGGCTTTCGGGTCTGTTTCTCCAATCCTGGGCCACTTTTACGAACATTTCTAAAAATACTTTTTTCCCGAAGAAGACTTCGAGATCCTTTCTGGACTGCATACCGACCCGTTTGAGAGACGATCCTTTATGACCGATCAGAATTCCTTTCTGGGAATCCCGTTCAACGTAAATTACGGTCCGGATACGGATAATATCAGTTTCTTCCCTAAATTCCTCTACTACCGGTTCAACCGAGTAGGGTATCTCTTTCTGGTAGTTCTCAAGAATCGCGCCACGTATAATCTCGGTTACGAAAAAACGCTCGGGGCGATCGGTAAGTTGATCCTGATCGAAATAGGGAGGAGCTTCAGGCAATAATTCCAAAATTCTGGCGAACAGGTTATCCAGGTTAAATTTGAGTAAAGCTGACGAGGGATAGATTTCGGCTTTGGGAAATATCCCGTGCCATTTTTCTACCAGTTCCTCCACCTGTTGCTGATTGCTGATATCGATTTTATTGAGGATCAGCAGCAGGGGAACTTCTGATTTCTGAACAATCGATATGATATCGGGGTTTTTATCAGCAGTTTCCAGAACATCAGTTACATACAACAGGATATCAGCATCGGAAAGGGCTGATCTGGCTGATCTGACCATTGCTTCCTGAAGTTTGTAAGCCGGTTTGATCATGCCTGGTGTATCAGAATAAACAATCTGATAATCATCACCGTTGACTATTCCGAAAATGCGGTGCCGGGTTGTTTGAGATTTGGCTGTAATTACTGACAGCCGTTCACCAACGAGGGCGTTCATTAAGGTGGATTTACCAACGTTGGGGTTACCAATTATATTTACGAAGCCGGATTTCATGGGTTATCGGTTGTCAGTTGTCGGTGAAGTACCCACCCCAACCCCTCCCTGTTTCAGGGAGGGGTTGGGGTGGGTACTTCATATCCCGTTTGATTTTTGGATTTTGGAGTTTAATTGTTTTTTGTTTTTTGTCATTTGTGATTTAACAAACCTTACTGGTGCATCTTTAGCCAGCCGACCTCTTTGGGGCTCATGAATCTCCATTTTCCGCGGGCGAGGGTTTTCTTGGTCAGTCCGGCAAAATAAACCCTATCGAGTTTAACAATCTCAATACCAAGATGTTCGAACATTCTCCTGACTATTCTGTTTTTTCCTGAATGGATTTCAACGGATAAATCTTTTTTCGATGCCGGATCGAGATAGGAAATTGCATCTACCTGCATAAGGCCGTCTTCGAGTTCGATTCCCTTAACCATCGTGGTCAGCATATCTTCGGTCACATTTTGGGCGGTACGTACCTCATAAATCTTTTTTACCTTGTATTTGGGGTGAGTCAGTTTACTTGCAAGATCTCCGTCGTTAGTGAGGAGAAGTACACCCGTGGTGTTCCTGTCGAGACGACCAACCGGGAAAATCCGTTCGTTTGTAGCGTTCTGTACGAGGTCGAGTACGGTACGGCGGCCTTCCGGGTCATCGGTGGTTGTAAGGGTATCCTTGGGTTTATTCAGTATAATATAAACTTTCCGTTCGTTTTTGATGGTTTTCCCATTCACTTTAACAGTATCACCAGGGTTAACCTGGGTACCCAGTTCTGTTGTTTTTATTCCGTTTATTTCAACAACTCCCTTGCTGATCAGTTCATCTGCATCGCGGCGTGAGCAGATTCCTGAAGAGGCAATATAACGGTTCAGACGAATTTTTTCGGGCCGGCTGGGCTTATTTATACTGATGGGCTTCCTGTTCACTTTACTTAAATTATTGAGTTTGCAAAGGTTGGCAAAAAAAAGTTTCCCTTTGCAAAGTTATCCGGAAAACTCAATACCTTGCCGGTTCGATAATCATCTTATGACTCTTATTAAATCGATTTCAGGCATCCGTGGCACCATCGGCGGCCGCCCTGGTGAGGGTTTGACGCCATTGGATATAGTTAAGTTTACCGCTGCATTCGGAACCTGGGCCTTGCACCAAAGCCGGGCTACCGCAAAACGACCTGTAATAGTAGTTGGAAGGGATGCCAGGACTTCCGGAAAACTGGTTGATTCAATTGTATGCTCAACTTTGAATGCATTGGGTATTGATGTGGTCAACGCTGGTTTGGCCACTACACCGACGGTAGAAATGGCAGTGCCTTACAGCGATGCTATTGCAGGTATCATACTGACTGCCAGTCATAATCCCGGTCATTGGAATGCACTCAAACTGGTTAACCGGCATGGGGAATTTATTTCCGCTGAGGAAGGTGAGGAGGTTCTGCTTTTGGCCGCCCAGGAGATGTTTGAGTTTGTAACGGCTGACAAATTAGGTGCATCCACGGAGATGGATTTTTTGCCGTTTCATATTTGCAAAGTATTGAAATTGCCGCAGGTTAACCGCGATGAAATTATTCGCGCAGGGATAACCGTTGTGGTTGATGCTGTAAATTCGGTTGGCGGAGTGGCTGTACCGGCACTGCTGGAGGCGTTGGGGATAAAAAAGGTCATCCGGCTGAACTGCATACCGGATGGGAAATTTGCGCATAATCCCGAGCCTTTGCCTGAACATCTGGGTAAGCTGGCAGCTGAGGTTTTAAAAAACAAGGCTGATTTAGGAATTGCGGTAGATCCTGATGTGGATCGCCTGGCTTTGGTGAATGAGGATGGCAGTTTTTTTGGAGAAGAATATACGCTCGTGGCTGTTGCAGATTATATTCTTTCAAAAAGCCCTGGCAATACGGTTTCCAACCTTTCGTCGAGCAGAGCGCTAAGGATCATTACCGAGAAGTATGGCGGATCTTATCTGGCAACGCCTGTAGGGGAGGTTCATGTGGTAAACGGAATGAAGCAAACCGGCGCTTTGATTGGCGGAGAAGGTAACGGGGGAATTATTCTTCCCGCTTTGCATTATGGCAGGGATGCGCTGGTTGGAATAGCCCTTTTCCTTTCCTATTTTGCCGGAAGCGGAAAGACGATGACCGCGATCAAAGGGGGTTTTCCGGCATTCGAGATGGCCAAAAAGAAGATTGATTTGCCATCCGGGACAGATATACAGCGAATTCTTGATGGTATTGGGAATAATTATAAAAGTTATCCGGCTATCACATCAGATGGGTTGAAAATTGAATTTCCGAAAGGCTGGGTCCATTTACGCAAATCAAATACCGAACCGATTATCCGGGTTTATTCTGAAGCCGGATCTTTCGAAGAAGCTGATCAACTCGGAAACCAATTTGTTCGGGAAATCCTCGATTTTGTTAAGAAGTGTTAAAATATCCTAATTGCGGTGGGATTGTTTTATCAAACGGATTCGTTAGATTAAGTTTGTAGGAGGATAATTATTTTCAACAATCTTACTAATCCCTTTTGTTATGAAAAGACGTTGGGTCTTTGTGGTAATACTTGTAGTGGTTCTTGCTTCTGTTGTGATTTACAGCGCTACCCGGAAGGAAAAGAGCGTCATGATTAAAGCGGTGGTTGAATCCGGGAAATTCGATGTCTTAGTCAGTACAACGGGTGAACTGCAGGCATTAAATTCTGTTGATATCCGCGGACCTGGGGGTCTCAGGGAATCAAGGGTTCATAACGTAAAACTCGTTGACCTGATCCCGGAAGGCAGTGTAGTCAAAGCCGGCGATTATATAGCTAGCCTGGACAAAACTGAAGCTACAACTGCGCTTCAGTCGATGGGAGACCAGATTGAGCGGGATGAGGCCTCCTTGCGTCAGACCCAGCTGGATACCACAATGAGTTTGCGCGACTACCGCAATCAGATTAAAGACCTTGAATATGCTCTGGAAGAAAAACAAATTATTCTGGACCAGTCGAAATATGAGCCACCTGCAACTATCAGGCAATCAGAGATGAACCTTGATAAAGCAAAAAGGGCTTATGAGCAGGCTAAAACAAACTATGGATTGCGTAAGGAACAGTCAGAAGCAGCTATGACCAAAGCTGAGATCAACCTGAAACGCCAATATCAGCAGAGGAATGAGCTGATCAAGGTTTTGGACGCGTTTACGGTTTATGCGCCGCAGGACGGAATGGTTATCTATAAAAAAGAGTGGAGTGGAGCCAAACGAAAGGTGGGTTCGCAAATATCTGCCTGGGATCCCGTCGTGGCTACTCTCCCCGATCTGACGAAAATGATATCAAAAACCTATGTTAACGAGATTGATATCAGTAAAATAAGCACCGGACAGGAAGTAACCATCGGAGTCGATGCATTTCCGGAAAAACAATATACCGGAAAAGTTACCGAAGTAGCTAATGTGGGAGAGCAACTGCCTAATTCAGATGCAAAAGTGTTTGAAGTAATAGTTCTGCTGAATGAAAGCGACACAACCCTTCGTCCGGCAATGACCACGGTTACCCAGATCCGGACCAATACATATGATAATGTTAAGTTTATTCCCCTTGAAGCAGTTCATTCGACTGATTCCATGTCATATGTTTATCTGACTTCGGATAATGTACGCCAGATCATCGATCTGGGCGAGGCCAATGAGAATTTTATTATTGTAAATGAAGGCCTGGAAGCCAGAACCGAGGTTTTCCTGACCGTTCCTGAAGGCGGCGATAAATGGGAGATTAAAGGCTGGGATATTTTCGAAAAAGTGAAACAGCGCCGTATTTTAGAGGAAAAGAAGAAGAAGGAAGATAGGGAACGGATGCAGAAGGAGCAGGCTGAACGTGCGAAGCTAATGGAAGAACAGCGTGGACAAATGCAGAAAATGATGAAGCAAGGCGGCAGCGCAGGTGGAATGAGAATGCAGACACAACGCTAATTAAACAGCTATGTTCAGACGCTATTTACATGACATTATCATTGCTGTTGAGGCCATTATGGCCAATAAGCTGAAATCGGTGCTTACTGCTCTCGGAATTATCTTTGGAGTAGCCGCCGTAATCAGTATGCTTGCCATCGGTCAGGGTGCCCAGAAAGAAATTCTGGATCAAATCAAACTTGTGGGTGTTAATAACATTATCATTGAACCGATTATCGACCAATCATCTTCAAGTACTTCAGAGGAAGGCAAGAAAGAGTCGAAGAAGTTTTCCAATGGTCTGAATTTGATGGATGTGAAAGCTATTCAGGAAGTTATCCCCACTGTTAAGGCGGTCAGTTCTGAAGTGCAGCTGAATTCTTTTGTTCAGCACAACCAGATTCGCCGTCCTACGGTATTAATGGGTGTCAGCCCCTCCTATTTTGCCCTTTTTAATCTTGGTTTGGAAAAAGGTAATCTGTTTAACGCTATTCATGAAGAAACCGGTCAGGCAGTTTGTGTCATTGGTTCCAATGTCGCAGCTTTACTATTCCCGGCAGAAAACCCGCTCGATCAATTCATTAAGGTTGGTCATAACTGGCTGAGAGTAATCGGGATTTTAAACCAACGGGATGTGATAGTTGCGTCTTCTTCGGCCGGACTGGGCATATCAAACACCAATGACGAGGTTTTTGTACCCTCTAAAACCATGCTGATACGCTATCTGAACCGTGCTATCGCCAATCGTAAAATGGGGGAAGTGTCGACGAATATCCGGATGTTCGGGGGAATGGGACGTGGGATGATGATGGCTCAAACCATTACAACCGGATCAGATCAGGGGACTACCGAAAATGTTAACTACAACCAGCTGGACAAGGTCGTTGTGCAGGTGCATGAAACGCAGGAGCTTAAAACAACAACTGAAATTATGACCCGTATGCTTATGCGCAGGCATAATGGTGTGGCTGATTTCAAGATTACCGTTCCTGAACTTCTGCTTAAACAGGAGCAGCGTGCCAAAGACATCTTCAATATCGTTCTTGGGGCGATCGCGAGTATCTCCCTGATAGTGGGGGGTATAGGTATTATGAATATCATGCTGGCCTCCGTAATGGAACGCATACGGGAGATCGGCACGCGTCAGGCAATCGGAGCTTCACGGAAAGATATTATTGTTCAGTTCCTGTCTGAATCCACATTAATCAGTATTGTAGGCGGATTGATCGGGGTTGTTCTTGGAATCATCCTTTCCGGGTTGATCACTCAGTTTGCCGATATTAAAACTATTGTGAAGCCATTCTCTGTTGTGATTGCTTTTGGTGTTTCGGCTGCGGTAGGTATTATTTTTGGATACCTTCCGGCAAAGCGGGCTTCGGAACACGACCCGGTAGAATCATTGCGGGCACCATAACCGCAAAATATAATTAAGATATTTAAGATCTTGCCACATGAGAAAAAACGTTGTTGTACTTTTTGTTATCAGCCTTTTGTTCCCCATGCTCCTTTCGGCCCAGCAGCCGCAAGTCAGGCAACTGGACTTGCAGGATGTAATCAAGCTGGCGCAGGAAAACTCGCTCGATGCACTTCTGGCCAAACATCGTTTTCGCAGCAGTTACTGGTCATTCCGTTCCTATCAGGCCAATTACCTGCCTTCGGTTTCTTTGCAAACCGACATCGTCGACCTAAGCCGTTCGATCGTCAAGGACGTTGTTCTTGAAAACGAAGAGTGGGTGACAAAATATGCCCCGTCCAACCGGCTGAGTTCAACCGTCAGCCTCGAGGCCAGCCAGAATATACCGATAACCGGCGGACGAGTTTATGTCAGTTCTGAGCTGGGTCGGCTCGACCTCCTGAATGATGATCCTGCCACACTGATGTCCACTCCGGTCAGCATCGGTTTAATGCAACCACTTTTCTCATTCAATAAATTTAAGTGGCAGAAAAAAATCGAGCCTCTGAAATATGAAGAGGCCAAGAAATCGTACCTGAGTTCAATGGAAGATGTAAATCTGAAGGCTGTCCGGTATTTTTATGATCTTGCTCTGGCACAGATGAATGTTAAAACCTCGCAGTTCAATGTTGCCAATAACGATACCCTTTACCAAATTGCAAAAGGGCGCTTTGAACTCGGTATGATCGATCAGGGTGACCTTATGCAGATGGAACTGAACCTGCTGACCAGTACTGATAACCTGAATAAGAACATACTCGATCTGGAGGTAAAAAAATCAAACCTGAGAACTTTTCTCGGATTCATAGATAAAATCAATATTGAACTGGCTACTACCCTTGATGTACCCAAGCTGAAAGTAGACGTAGATCAGGCCATTCAGCATTCACGGGAGAACAACCCGACGATGCTTTCGATGGAACGGTCGATTCTTGAGGCTGAGCAAAATGTGGCAAAGGTGCAGGCCGATGCCCGTTTCAATGCCAATCTGATAGCCAGCTACGGATTGACCCAACAGGCGAGTGATCTGGCTACGGTATATAAGAATCCTCAGCAGTCTCAGCGATTGAACATTGGCGTAACGGTGCCGATCCTCGACTGGGGAATGCGAAAGGGGCAGGTTCGAATGGCCAAATCGAGTCTGGATGTTACCAAAGTGAATGTCGAGCAGCAGAAAATTGATTTTGAACAGCAGGTTTTTCTGGACATCATGCAATTCAATATGCAGGATGAGCAGCTGATCCTGGCAGCCAAAACCGATACGATTTCCAGAACCCGTTATGATATTACCAAACAGAAATTCATGCTCGGCAGTCTGGATGTTTTGAAACTCAATGATGCTTTATCTCAGAAGGACAGGGCTATTACCAATTACATGAGTGCTCTCCGTACCTACTGGAATTATTTCTATAACGTCAGGAAGACAACCTTATGGGATTTTGAGAAAAACCTGCCTCTGGAGCAGAGTTATGATGACTTGATTCGATAGATAATTAGATGATTGGGAAGGGGCGATTCCTATGCTGGAATTGCCTCTTTTTTCAAATAATTCCATTATATTTGCGCGTTCAAAATGGAACGGATAATAAAAGAATAATTTAAATCGGAAAAACATGCGTAATAAAGGAGCGATCAAGCTGGTAGCTATATTGTTGGCAGTGGTTTGCGTCTACCAGTTATCCTTCACCTTTGTCACAGCCCGTATCGAAAAAAAGGCTGCTACTTATGCCAAAGGCGATCCTACAAAGAAGATCTTTTACAAGGATTCACTGGCAGGAGTGCCGGTTTACAACTTCCTTTGGTTGAAAAAGTATACTTACCGGCAGTGCCAGGAAAGGGAGTTTAACCTTGGCCTCGACCTGAAGGGTGGTATGAACGTGATGCTGGAAGTATCGGTAGTTGACCTGGTTCGGTCGCTGTCAAATTACTCCACCGACAGTACTTTTACCAAAGCCCTTCGTTTGGCTAAGCAGAGGCTGACTTCGAGTCAGGATGACTATGTTACGCTGTTTGGGAAAGCTTTTGAAGAGATTGACCCCAATGCCAAACTGGCTGCGGTTTTCAATACCATTACACTTCGCGACCGGATCAAGTATAATTCCACCAATGCTGAAGTATTGGATATTTTGCATGCCGAAACAAAGATTGCCATTGATAACTCTGTAAAGATCCTGCGTGCCCGTATTGACCAGTTCGGTGTTGCACAGCCTAACTTCCAGGAAATGGGAACCGCCGGCCGTGTAATGATTGAATTACCAGGTATAAAAGATCATGAACGCGTAAGAAAGCTGCTTCAGGTTTCAGCCAAGCTTGAGTTCTGGGAAACTTATGAAAACAGTGAGGTTTACGGCTTTTTGCAGGATGCCAATAACAAATTGAAGGAACTCGAAACTGTTGCCGCTGCACCGGCCGATACTACGGCTAAAACTGCTGAACAAACTGCAGCCGCCGCCGATACAACTAAGGCCACTCTTTTGGATAAGCTGGAGAAAGATACTACCATAGCATCAGATACTCAGAATATGGAGGCCTTCAGAAAGCAGAATCCATTGTTCTTCCTTTTAAGGCCCAATGCCGATAACAACGGACAATTGCAGTCAGGACCGGAAGTTGGTTATTCCCACTTCCGCGATACCGCAGCCGTAAACAGGGCATTGGCTTTACCGCAGATCAAAAGTATTTTCCCCACCAATCTCAGGTTTTACTGGTCAGCCAAGGCGATGGATATGAACCCTGAATTGTACTCGTTGGTGGCTATAAAGATTTCCAACCGTGAAGGCAAACCGGCACTCGACGGTGCTATGGTTGTTAATGCAAGGAGCGACTTTGGCGGTACAGGAAATAAGCCTGAGGTTACTCTGAATATGAACGGCGAGGGAGCTAAGATCTGGCAGCGGTTAACCAAGGAAAACATTAACCGTTCCATCGCAATTGTTCTTGATAATTATGTAAGATCAAATCCTACCGTTCAGAATGAGATTTCCGGAGGCCGGTCATCTATTTCCGGAGGGGGAATGACCATCGAAGAAGCTCAGGACTTAGCTAATATATTGAATGTGGGACGCATGGATGCTCCTGCGCAGATTACCCAGGAAGAAATCGTAGGACCTTCGCTCGGACGCGAGGCTGTCAATTCGGGTCTGCTGTCGTTTATCCTGGCCTTTATCCTGGTTCTGCTTTATATGCTTCTGTACTATAATCAGGCTGGCTGGGTCGCTAACATAGCACTGGTTTGCAACGTATTCTTTATCATGGGTGTTCTGGCATCGCTGGGTGCAGTACTTACCTTGCCCGGTATCGCGGGTATCGTTTTAACACTCGGTATGGCAGTGGACGCCAACGTAATTATCTATGAACGTATCCGTGAGGAATTGCGGGCCGGAAAGGGGATGAAACTGGCCGTTAAGGAAGGTTACAAACACGCTATGTCGGCTATTATCGACGGTAACGTTACCACGATCCTAACCGGTATCATCCTGTACATTTTCGGATCAGGCCCGATCCGCGGTTTCGCTACAACACTGGTTATCGGTATTCTGACTTCATTGTTCTCAGCCATCTTCATATCCCGGTTAATCTTTGAATGGCTGCTGGATAAAGACAAAAAGATTCGCTTCGGTAATAAGTATACAAACACCTTCCTGGTAAACGCCAACCTGAAATTTATCGAGAAAAGAAAATATCTGTACATTTTCTCAGCAGTCTTAATGCTGATATCTATTGGTTCACTGACTTTCAGGGGATTAAATCTCGGAGTTGATTTCAAGGGAGGAAGAACCTTTACCGTTCGTTTCGACCAGCCCGTTAACATCCAATCGCTTTCAACCAGCATAGCACAAGCCTGCGAAGGGGTGCAGCCGCAGGTTAAGGTATTCGGCCCGTCCAATCAGGTTAAGATTATTACTCCTTATATGGTTGACAACCAGGATCCCACTACTGCGGATCTTGTTGACCAAGCTATTTTTGAAGGATGTAAGGCTTCCCTGGCTCCCGGAACCGATCTGAAAACATTCCTCGAGAAGAACAGGCTGGACAGCCAGCTTGTTGGACCAACTGTGGCCAAGGATATTATGAGGGGTGCTGTTTTAGCTGTAGTTTTCGCTTTGATCGTGATATTCCTCTATATCCTGGTACGCTTCCGCACCTGGCAGTATGGATTGGGCGCTGTTGCCTCGCTTTTCCATGACACAGTTATTGTTATGGGTATTTATTCTCTCCTATACAGTATTATGCCATTCTCGATGGAAGTTGACCAGGCGTTTATTGCTGCAATCCTGACGATTATCGGGTATTCCATCAATGATACCGTTATCGTATTCGACCGTATCAGGGAATATACCACCCTCTACCGGAAGCGTGGACGTCATGAACTATTTAACCAGGCTGTCAACTCTACCCTTGGCCGTACCCTGAACACTGCAGGTACCACCTTAATCGTATTGACAGCCATCTTTATCTTTGGCGGACCATCGATCAGGGGTTTCGTATTTGCCTTGCTGGTGGGTATCGGTTTCGGTACCTATTCTTCGATCTTTGTGGCTTCTGCAATTACGTATGATTTGCATCGGATGCGGCAGAAAAAATTAGGCCCGCCTGAAAATGAATAACACAAAAAACCCCGGACCACCCTCCGGGGTTTTTTTATATCTTTGCTAAAAATGTGGACCAATGGGCGGAGGAGAGATTATAATTGTTCTGCTGGCTGCGTTGCTGCTTTTCGGAGCTGATAAGATGCCCGAAATAGCCAAAGGACTGGCCAAAGGAATGAGAGAATTCCGGAAAGTATCGAATGATATCAAACGCGAATTCGAAGAGTCGACGCAGGATATCCGGAAAGATATCAGCGATGTAACCGCTGACGTTAAAAAGAATGCCGAAGAAGCCAATAAGAATATTCGCAGCTATATTGATGAATCGGAAGTGGCAAAGGATATCAAGGATATAGGCAATGATCTGAAAGGTTAGCCGGATTAACTTTTTTTAATATCCTGTATGAAGAATGTTTTGCTGGGACTATTTCTGTTTCTGCATTTTTTATCTGCTCATAGCCTCAACGAAAAGAAACAGCTTGGTGCTGTTCGCTCAACAGGTAAAATCACCATCGACGGAGTATTGAATGAACCCATGTGGCAAAGTGCAAACGCGGCCAGAGGGTTTGTGACCTATTCTCCCACCATAGGGCTCCCGGAAACACAACGGACTGAAGTGAGGGTGGTTTATGATAATAATGCCGTTTATTTTGGTGTATACCTGTATGATACGGCTCCTGACAGCATTATGCGCGAGCTCACCAAACGCGATCAGGTTTCAGACGGAAATGTCGACCGTTTTAAGATATCACTGAACCCTTATAATGACGGACAGAATCTTTTTCAGTTCGAGGTTTCAGCTGCCAATGTCCAGGGTGATTCAAAGCTATCCTCCTCATCAAGTGGAGGCGATGATATGTATCATCATGGAGACCCCTCCTGGAATACGGTATGGTACAGTAAGGTCAATATTACCAGGGATGGCTGGGTGCTCGAAGTAGAGATTCCTTTTGCCGCAATCCGGTTTCCAAAGCAGGATGTACAGGTTTGGGGCATCAACTTTCAAAGGACAGTCCGGCGCACCCGTGAAACAACCACCTGGAACCCGGTCGACCGGAATTTCGGGGAGGAGAGCCAGGTAGGCGAACTGGTAGGTATCCAATCGGTAAAATCACCTATCCGGCTCGAATTGTATCCATTTGCTGCCGGCTATTATCAGTTCTCGCCTGAAGGTAAGGGGTTTTCCTATGCGGCAGGAATGGACCTGAAATATGGCATCAACGATGCCTATACGCTGGATATGACACTGATTCCCGATTTCGGTCAGCGGAAGTCGGACCAGATTATTCTGAATCTGACTCCCTATGAAGTGCAATATCAGGAAAACAGGCAGTTTTTTACGGAAGGGATGGAACTGTTTGATAAATCAGGACTTTTTTACTCCAGAAGAATCGGGAAAAGGCCGGCCGGGTATTACGGAGTTTGGGATAAACTGAATGAAGGAGAGGTGGTGGTTCAGAATCCGGAAGAGGCCAAACTGATTAACGTGACTAAAATATCGGGCCGAAACACCAAAAATTTCGGGGTTGGCTATTTAAATGCCATGACTGCAAATACTTATGCGACCATCGTTGATCCTGACGGTAAAGAGAAGCGTGTATTAACCGATCCGTTCAGTAACTATAACATGATTGTCCTCGACCAGGTATTTGGCCGTAATTCATATGTTAACCTGACCAATACCAACGTGTTGACCCCTTCGACAACCCGTATGGCCAATGTGACCAATGCTTCAATTAAGGTGCGCGACCAGGCCAACCGTTATGGGGTTGCGGGAGACGGTGCAGTAAGCCTTATCTATGATTCTTTAACCGGTGTGCCTGTTACCGGCCATACAATGAAATTCGCAATGGGTAAGTATGGCGGCGCTTTTCAGGCAGGGTATAGTTTCGAGCTGATATCGGATACCTATAATCCGAACGATATGGGTTACCTGAGGAATAACAATTCTGTCGGCCACAATCTCGAGCTGTCGCACCGGATTGTGGAGCCTTTCTGGATAATGAACATGTTTTCCAACAGCCTTGGTTTTGAATATAATATGATTTATAATCCCCGGGCTTATTCGGAATTTAATATGAGTTGGTCGACTCAGGCGTTGTACAGAAATTATTGGGATACCCGTATTTCATTGGAATATAGTCCGGTTGAGACGCATGACTGGTATGAACCGCGTGTTGCCAATCGTTTTTTTGTAAGGCCATCTTATCTGATGTTTAATCTGAGTGGATCCAGCGACTATCGGAAAAGGGTTGCCTTCCGGGCAAGTTTTCAATGGTTCAGGAATGCACGGGGAAACCAGGCGTTCCAGTATAGTATCTCGCCTAGGTTCAGGCTAAACAATAAATTCAGCTTTTTCCCTTCGGTCAAATATGTAACCGACCGTGGCGATGAGGGTTATGTGACCAGTCTGGATAATGGTTCGCTCGTTTTTGGACAGCGGGATATTAAAACTGTTACTAATTCAATAACAGGCTCTTATGTATTTAACAATAAATCTGCGCTGAGCCTCTCACTTCGACATTACTGGTCGCAGGTAAATTATTTACAATACTATTGGCTTGATTCAAACGGAGGTTTACTGGATTATCCGGAATATTCCGGGAACGAAAACCTGGATTTCAACATCTTTAATATCGATCTGGAATATTCTTTGAATTTTGCACCGGGAAGCTATCTGACGGTGGTCTGGAAAAATAACATTTCGAAAAGCGAAAGAATAGATGCCCAGGCTTTTTTGTCGTACTGGGAAAACCTCCAGGGTACGCTGATCTCACCTCAGACCAACTCGTTTTCCATCAAGGTGATTTATTATCTCGACTATAAGCGGGTACTGCCGGGTAAGAATCCGTGATCTTTGCCGGGGACCGATTATTCCGTTACTTTTACGGAAGAAAGAGATTAGTTTATGATCCGCGTTCAGGAAATCAGAAAATCATTCGGGAGCCTTGAAGTACTCAAAGGGATCGATCTGGATGTTGCATCCGGAGAGATTGTATCCATAGTCGGTCCGAGCGGTGCCGGTAAAACGACCCTGCTGCAGATTATGGGGACTCTGAACCGGCCGGATTCCGGGCAGATTTGGATCAGGGATACCGGAATCAACTCGATGGATGACCGCAGGCTGGCCGCGTTTCGCAACCGCGAAATAGGATTTGTTTTTCAGTTTCATCATCTGCTGCCCGAGTTCACTGCTCTTGAGAATGTTTGTATACCAGCCTATATCTGCAAAACTCCCCGAATAAAAGCTGAGAAGAGGGCGGCGGAATTGCTCGATTACCTGCGTCTGTCGGATCGTATGGAGCACAAACCGGCTGAATTGTCGGGTGGTGAAAAGCAGCGGGTTGCAGTGGCGCGGGCATTGATGAACAATCCGGCTGTGATTCTTGCAGATGAGCCTTCCGGCAACCTCGATTCGGAGAACCAGCGTGAACTGCACCAGCTTTTCCTGCGGCTGAGGGATGAGTTTCACCAGACATTTGTGATTGTTACCCACGATACTGCTCTTGCCACCCTGTCTGACCGCGTGATTACTATGCGCGACGGGCGGATTGTTCTCAGCTAATCAGAAAAGATCATCGCGGGGTGCATTTCTGATATGTTAAATGAGTGGTTCCGGTTCCGGCATTTGATCAGAAATTTGATCTGATTGTTTGTAATCCCCCCTTTTTCACCCGATCGCTTAAAAATCCTGATATTAAGAAAGCGACGGCAAGGCATGATGATGAATTGCCACTTGCAGGCTTAATCTCAAAATCAGCCGGTTTTCTCAGTCCGGAAGGAAAACTTGCAATGATCCTGCCGGTCGGCAGCATGCAGGAAGCAATGACAATGGCAGTCGAGAACGGACTTTATCTTTTTCGGAGGATGGATATCAGAGGCAATATTAATGCACCGGTAAAGCGTGTTTTGCTCGAGTGGGGCAGGGAAAAGAGAACCGCGGAAGCGGCTGAGCTAGTGGTTGAAACGGGAATGCGAGGGGTGTTTTCGGAAGAGTACAGGAGTTTGACGCAGCAGTACTATCTTGCGTAGGGGTCCCCGCCTTCGGGGATGACAAGGTGTGCAGAAGGAGGAATTTAGAGATTCGAAATTAGAGTTCTGAATTCTGAAGTACAAGATTCAAGTGTGCACGGAGGGATGAATTCTTCACGTTCTTCACGTTCTAACGTTCTTAACGCCCTCACGTCCTTAACGCCCTAACAATCTTCACGTCCTCCCGTCTCCTCTTCCTCTTCAACGAACCGTATCCCGTACTGTTCCAGTTCTCCCAGGATCGGGAGGTAGAATTCCGGGGATGTGGGTACCTGAACGCCGGTGGCGCGGATGGAACCGTTTAAAACGAGGCGGGTGGCAATGGCCACCGGGGTGCCTACCGTGATGGCCATTGCCGTCTGGCGCTGATCCTTGCCGATAACAATAAGAGATGATTTATGCCGGTAATTCTTGCCTTTCAACTGATAGTCAAATACGTGCTGCATAACGATCATGTCTTTGTCATTTGGCTCCAGTCCCCACTTTTGTTCCAGTTTATGCTGCAATATTTGGGCCGGTGTAGCATTGTTTAAGCCGATCGGTTCCTTTTCAAACATGCCCAGCCAGGTCAGTTTGTCCATAATGATCCCATTTGGCGCAATATTCAGGTAGGATCCGAGCCGTTCGGTGAGGGTTCCCTCTTTGCCGGCCGGCAGAAACGATTCGGTGAATTCATACCAGGAATGGTTCCCGGAGTAATCCATGGTATAGCTGTCGTCAGTCATACCGAGCTGAACGAAAACATTCCATGCATCGCAGTATCCGGGACGCCTCATGGTACCACGGATGAGGGTTTTTATATCAGGAAGATTATATACTTCTCTGTATTGTAATGAGTCGCGGTTCGGATACACTTCGAATTCGCCAAGATCCAGAACGGTGGTTTTTTCGGTTGACCGGAATAACTGATGATATGGGATATATTTGTATTGCCCGTCGCGAATATACATCGATGTTCCTTGTCCGGAGAGCACTACGTTTCTCGGGTTCCAGGTAAATTTATAATTCCAGGGATTGTTATCGGATTCCGGGGCGATCAGTCCGCCGGTATAGGAGCGGAAACCGGTCAGCTTGCCACCCTTGGCACGGATTGTGTCGATCACGCGCATGGCCGACATGTGGTCGATACCAGGATCGACGCCCAATTCGTTAAAAAACAGGAGGCCTCTTTGGCGTGCCTGATAATCCAGACGGCGGATCTCGGGCGAAACATAGGAGGCGGTAAGCATACTGCGGCCGGCATCTAAACAAGCATCGGCCACCATGGGATGGAACCGGGCCGGAAGCATGGAGATTACCACATCAGACTGCTTGATATGCCGTATTTTATCTGTTTCATTAAAAATATCAAAGGCAATCGCTGTACCCCGCGGGTGGCCATCAACTTTCATCAGCGCAGCTGCCTGATCGATATCCCCTACAGTTACCAGCCAGTCCTCCTTTTCTGCATGAACAAGCAGGTAGTCAATCAGACTCGACGTGCTTAACCCTGAGCCCAGTACCAGAATGCGTTTCATTGTTTTTCAGATATACGGTTGTTCTGCTAAAGTACACAATTGCGCCGGTTTGAAAGCGTTTTGATCAAGACAACTACCGGATAAATTTTATCTTTGTTCAAATCGAAATCTTTAGGATGGCCTTAAACGAACCACTGGTTGACACGCCGCTGATGAAGCAATACATGGCGGTTAAGCATAAATACCCCGATGCAGTTTTGCTGTTTCGGGTAGGGGATTTTTATGAAACTTTTTCGGAAGATGCGATAAAGGCATCCAGAATACTGGGTATCACACTCACCCGGCGGGCGAACGGTGCGGCCTCCTTTGTAGAGTTGGCCGGATTCCCGTTCCATGCCCTCGACACCTACCTTCCGAAACTCGTGAGGGCCGGGGAGCGTGTGGCGATTTGCGAGCAGCTCGAAGATCCGAAGCTGACCAAAAAGATCGTCAAAAGAGGGGTTACTGAGTTGATTACCCCCGGAGTGTCGATCAACGACCAGATACTGGAACACAAGGAAAATAACTTTCTTGCAGCGGTTCATATCGAACGTCAGATGGCCGGGGTCTCCTTTATGGATATCTCTACCGGTGAGTTTGTTACGGCCGAGGGATCGTTTGAATATGTTGATAAGCTCCTGAATAACTTTGCTCCCAAAGAGGTTCTGTTTGAACGCGGAAAAGAAAAGCTATTTGAGAATTATTTCGGATATAAGTTTTATACCTATAAGCTGGATGACTGGATCTTTACTTCAGACGCAGCTAAGGAACGGCTTCTGCAGCAGTTTGAAACAACCTCATTAAAGGGCTTTGGCATTGCAAATATGGAGTATGCCACGATCTCGGCCGGGGCGATTCTTCATTATCTTGATCTTACTCAACATGAGCGGACCAGGCATATCCAATCGATCTCGAGGATTGAAGAAGATAATTTTGTATGGCTTGATAAATTCACCATACGGAACCTTGAACTGTTTCAGTCGATCAATGAGGGCGGAAAAACCCTGATTGATGTGATCGACCAAACCATTTCCCCAATCGGGGCCAGGATGCTGAAACGATGGATGACATTGCCATTGAAAGAGATACAGCTCCTGAATGAGCGATTCAATGTGGTCGAATATTTTCTCAGACATCCCGATTTCCGGGAGCATATTGAGGATCAAATCCGTCACATAGGCGATCTGGAGCGATTAATCTCCAAGGCAGCAGTGGCCAGGATCAGTCCAAGGGAAGTTGTTCAGCTGAGGTTTGCCTTATCGGCCATCGAGCCGGTAAAACTTGCCTGTGAATCTTCGGATGATGCAACACTGCGCCGTATCGGGGAGCAGCTGAATCCTTGCCGTACCATCCGCGACCGCATCGAAAAGGAACTTGTAGTTGATGCTCCGAACCAGGTGGGGAAAGGGCGGGTGATAGCCGCAGGTGTGCTGGCAGATCTCGATGAACTGCGGGATATGGCCTATTCAGGAAAAGATTATCTGGCGAATCTGCAGGAGCGCGAAAGTATTCGTACGGGGATCACCTCTTTGAAGGTCGGTTTTAATAACATATTCGGATATTATTTTGAGGTAAGGAATTTGCACAAGGAGAAGGTGCCGCCGGAGTGGACCCGCAAGCAAACCCTGGTTGGGGCCGAACGATATATCAATGAAGAGCTTAAAGAGTATGAAACCAAGATCCTTGGTGCTGAAGAGAGGATCCTTGAGATAGAGACACGGTTATTTAATGATCTAGTCGTTGCTTTATCTGATTATATCACACCGGTTCAGCTGGATGCCCGGTTAATTGCAACTCTGGATGTGCTTCGGTCGTTTGCTGCCATTGCCCTTTCCAACCGGTATATCCGGCCCGCACTAACGGAGGAGAATGTGCTGGAAATCCACCAGGGCCGTCATCCTGTGATTGAAAAACAATTACCGACAGGCGAGGAATATATCGCTAACGATCTGTATCTCGATACTGAAACGCAGCAAATTATCATTATTACTGGTCCGAATATGGCCGGTAAATCTGCCCTGCTTCGCCAAACGGCCCTGATCGTGCTTTTAGCACAGATCGGTTGCTTTGTGCCGGCTGAATCGGCGACGGTAGGCATAGTCGATAAGATATTTACCCGCGTGGGAGCCTCCGATAACCTTTCATTGGGTGAATCCACCTTTATGGTAGAGATGACCGAGGCCGCCAGTATTATCAATAACCTTTCGCCGAGATCCCTGATTCTGTTTGATGAACTCGGACGGGGCACCAGCACCTATGATGGTATCTCCATTGCCTGGTCGATCGTGGAATATATCCATGAGCATCCAACGGCTAGGGCTAAGACGCTGTTTGCCACACATTATCACGAGCTGAACGAAATGGAAGGTTCTTTCAAAAGGGTAAAAAATTATAATATTTCGGTAAGGGAGCTCGATAATAAAGTCATTTTCCTGCGTAAGCTCGTGAGAGGTGGTAGCGAACACAGTTTTGGTATCCATGTCGCCCGGATGGCCGGAATGCCAAAATCCATTGTCGGCCGCGCCAACGAAATCCTAAAGGAGTTGGAATCTTTGCATCGGACTGAGCTGACGAGGGAGCCGGTTAAAGAGCTGGCCAGCCACCGCGAAGGCCTGCAGCTCTCCTTTTTCCAGCTGGATGATCCTGTTCTGAAACAGATCCGCGATGAGATCGCCAAGCTGGATATCAACAACCTCACACCGATGGAAGCGCTGAATAAGCTGAATGACATTAAGAGGATAACGGGGCTCAAATAAGGTGGAATTTAGAGATTCGAAGGTCCGCCCCAACCCGGACACACTTGAATCTCCAACTTCAAAATTCAAAACTGGTCTTCGAATCTCTAAATTTCCCCTTCCTACTTCTATTGCGCCCTGAGCCTTGAGCCTTGAGCCTTTTTTATACCTTTGATTGTTCCCGTCAATAGATCTTACTAACATCGCCTATGTCAACCTGTGAATGGCCTTCCAATGACCCCCAGATGCTTGAGTATCATGATACCGAGTGGGGTAATCCTGTTCATGACGACCGGAAATGGTTTGAGTTTATTGTACTGGATGCGTTCCAGGCCGGCTTGAGCTGGCGGACCATTTTGCATAAGCGTGAGAATTTCAGGAATGCTTTCGATCATTTCGAGCCTGAGGTGGTGGCTGGCTATGATGAAAATAATATTCAGGAACTGATGAATAATCCGGGAATCATTAGGAATCAGCTGAAAATCCGATCGGCAGTGATTAATGCAAAGGCCTTTCTGAAGATTCAGGAGGAGTTCGGAAGTTTCGATAATTATATCTGGAAATTCACAAATGGCAATGTGGAGCATCATGGCCTGACTGCCCTCTCAGAAATGCCTGCAAAAACGGAATTATCTGATAGGATCAGTAAGGACCTGATAAAGCGGGGTTTCAAGTTTGTGGGATCCACCATTGTATATGCTTTTCTTCAGGCTGCCGGCATGGTGAATGATCATCTTACTCATTGTTTTCGGTACAAAGAGCTCCGCGGATAAGGCCAAATCGAAAAAAAGTGACTAAAATTTTTCGAAAAAAGCAAAGTTCCTTTATATTTGCAATCCCAAAAGCGAGAATAGCTCAGTTGGTAGAGCACGACCTTGCCAAGGTCGGGGTCGCGGGTTCGAGTCCCGTTTCTCGCTCAAGAAAATAGCCTGGATGAATCTACCGCATTCAGGCTTTTATTTGACTTCACACCCACACCCACACCCACACCCACACCCACTTTGCCCAGGTGGCGGAACTGGTAGACGCGCTGGACTTAAAATCCAGTGGCCATTACGGCCGTACCGGTTCGATTCCGGTCCCGGGTACGAAAGAGCAGAAGCTGGCAAGATGCCGGCTTCTGCTCTTTTATGGCTCAAGGCTCAAGGCACAAGAAGGATTTAGAAAAAACTATCCACAGATAACACTGATATCACTGATAGTAATAGCCAAAATCAGTGTTATCAGAGACATCAGTGGACAGTTAATTTCCTAGCGTTGGTTGAATTTGTCGAATGCATCCTGATCCCAGTGAATAGACAGTGGATCAGCAGCCAGGAACAAAACTAACCCCTTGGCATATGCAACCAGTGAAGCCATATTGTCATAATCCATCAACTGAGATTCATCGGTGACTTTGTGGATAAAGTTCAGGTCATCGGTGGTGACCAGGGTAAATGCCGGAATGTTTAAGGTGGTTTCTTCACCGGCGAGGTAGAAACACCATGTTTTCAGATCTGCTGCAGTTACCGGCTGACTTTCCTGGGCTGATAACCTGGTTAGGCAGGATAAAACCAGGATCGGGATAATAAATAACTGTTTCATGCCGTAAAGATGCCTATTTTTGATCAACCCGTTTAACGATTCAATTATGAAGAGATTTTTTAGAATTTTCCTGTGTGCTTTGGTTCTGATCCCATTGATCGGGATTTCCTGCCAAAAGAAGAATCCGGTGATCGAGATTCAGACTCCGAAAGGAAATATTGCCATAGAGTTGTATATCGATAAAGCCCCGATTACCGCGGGAAATTTCCTGAAGATTGTTAAGGATCGCGTTCTTGATGGAGGAAGTTTTTATCGGACTGTGAGGAGTGTAAATGATACCAACCCGGTTAGGATTGAGGTTTTGCAGGGTGGCACGCAAGGGAAAGACAGCATTCCGGATATCAAACCGATTGAGCATGAGACTACTAAAATGACCGGGATTAAGCATCTCGACGGGGTGATTTCAATGGCCAGGACTACGCCGGGTTCGGCAAGAACCGAGTTCTTTATCTGTATCGGTGATCAGCCGGAGCTCGACTTTGGCGGTAGAAGGAATCCCGACGGACAAGGATTTGCCGCTTTTGGCAAGGTGATTGAAGGCATGCCGCTGGTACAGGAGATCTGGCGGGGTTCGGCAGCAGGTCAGAAAATCGACCCGCCGGTGCGTATACATAAAGTAGTGGTAAGATAATGGATAACCATCCATTCGCCATCCGCTTATCGGACCGGGGAATGAAGATACTTCGCTTCCCTTTGATCCGGTTGATCATCGCCCTTGTTTTTTTTGTTGCTTTTACCGGATTAGCGCTCGGCCTGAGTTCCTGGATCCGGAAAGATATACTTCCTCCGGAAAGCCAACTGATCGGTTCGGTTATACAGATGATTTTGGCGTGCACCTTTGCCTGGACCGGATATGCACTTTATTGCGGAACCGTGGAGGGGCGCAGGGTACATGAACTTGATCTGCGAAAAGGGCTTCGTCAGACCACCTACGGACTATTGCTCGGTTTTGGCTTTATCTCTCTCATCATGCTGATTATGTGGCTGACAGGGAGCTATCGGGTCACAGGTCTTCATTCAATATCAGCGCTCTGGCCTTTCTTGATTATGTCGATTCAAGCGGGTATTGTGGAGGAAATTTTGAGCCGGGGAATCATTTTCCGGATTGCAGAGGAAGGTGTCGGTACCTGGTGGTCGATCCTGTTGTCAGCCTTCATCTTTGGTTTTTTGCATATCTGGAATCCCAATGCTACCGTGTTCAGTTCCGTTTCGATCGCACTGACCGCAGGAGTCATCCTGGCCATGCTTTACGTAATCACCCGTCAGCTTTGGATTCCTATCGGAATGCATATCGGCTGGAATTTTACGCTTGGCGGCATCTATGGTGCTCCTGTATCGGGAGGCGAACCGGGTGGAATCCTCGCATCAACTTTTTCCGGGCCTGAATGGCTGACAGGCGGCACATTCGGACCGGAAGCATCGGTAATTACCCTAACGGTATTCATTATTTTTGGAATTTACCTGATCCGGAAAAGCATCAACGATAAAAGCTGGGTCAAACCCATGTGGAGGAACCGGAAATGATTTCGATAACAAAGGCAGAAGAGAAAGATATTCAGGTGATTGCTGATTTTCAGATGGCAATGGCATCAGAAACTGAAGGCATCGATCTGAACCCGGAAACGGTACTCCGGGGAGTCAGCTCCGTTTTCGCTGATCCCACCAAAGGATTTTACCTCGTTGCCAAAGAGGACGGCCGGACAATCGGCAGCCTGATGATTACTTATGAGTGGTCCGACTGGCGTGCCCGGACCGTATGGTGGATCCAGTCGTTGTATGTGATACCGGAAAACCGGCGCCAGGGTATCTTCAAACAGATGTATGCCTGGCTGCTTCAAAAGGTTAACCGGGATGATTCGGTGGGTGGGATCCGGTTATATGTTGATCATACCAACCTGAAGGCTCAGAAGGTTTATGAATCCCTCGGCATGAACGGGAATCACTATCGGTTTTATGAGTTCATGAAGTAATCAGATTTTCCGGATGATCATCATTCCGTCGAAAACCGGGAGCAGCAGGTTTTCAACCCTTTGATCTGCCTGAATATGATCATTGAATCGCATAACTCCGCGTGTAAAATGATCGTTTTCAGGAATATCGGTTTCCAGTACTTTTCCGCTCCATAAGGTATTATCGGCAATCAGAAAGCCGCCAGAGCGAGTTTTTTCTAATGCAGCTTCGTAATAATCAACGTATTGATCTTTTTCGCCATCGATAAATACAAGATCAAAGCTGATATTAAGATCCGGAATAATGCTGAGGGCATTTCCGATATAAAGATGGATTTTATCCCTGTGGGGAGACTCCTTAATCCAGCCTTCTATAAAAGGTACCAGTTCGTCGTTGATTTCGATGGTATGTAATTCTGCCCCTTCAGGCAGTCCGGCAGCCATGGCCAGGGCTCCATATCCGGTGAAGGTGCCGATCTCCAGCACTTTTTCAGGGCGGATCATCTGGCAAATCATTTCGAGCCACTTCCCGATCAGGTGGTCGGAAATCCGTCGGGGATGGTGGATTTTGACATAGGTATCCCGGAAAAGCTGGCTCAGAAGCGGACTTTCGGGAGTGGTATGGTCGAGCACATAACGATCCAGTTTCGGGTGAGTAATTCCTTTATGTTTGAAAAAATTGCTCATCTGAAAATCAACATCGAAAGTTTGTCCGTGGCTAATATCTCGTTGGCGGTTTCAATCAATTGCTCAGCGGTGATCTCTTCAATCTTTTTTGCGATCGTTTCCATCGAGTCGAACCGGTTGAATAGCATGATGCTTTTGCCTAATGTGAAAAGGAGATTCTCTTTATTGTCGGTCGACATAGCGATTTGTCCAAGTATCTGATTTTTTGCTCTATGGAGTTGAAGGGTACCTAGTTTCTGAGTCCGGAGCCTGGCGAGTTCCTTATGCACCAAGTCGATGCTTTTATCCAGTTTTTCCGGATCGGTGCCGAAATAAATGGTGAGAACGCCGGTATCGATATAGGGGGTATATGTAGATTCAACATTATAGGCATACCCGTATTTCTCGCGAAGCGACATGTTCAGCCGGGAGTTCAGGCCTTGTCCGCCAAGCAGATTATTGAGCAGTATCAGGTTCATCCGCCGCGGTTCCATGGCAGGATAAGCAATATTGCCGATAACACAGTGTGCCTGAAAGGTATTCAGCTGCCGGATTTCCTGGCCGGGCAGATAGCTCAGAATCGGTGCCCGCTCGATTTTCCGTGTTTTCGAGCTGACTTCGCCGAAATATTTTTCAATCATTTTGGTTAGCCGGGGGAAGGGAATTTTTCCCACCGAGCATATCACCATCTGATCGGTATCGTAGGTTCGGGACATAAACCGGCGGATGGCTTTCTTATCAAAGGTTTGCAGTGTTTCCGGGGTTCCCATGATATTCCGGCCGATAGGGTGAACGGGGTAGATCAGTTCCTCGAAATCATCGAAGATCTGGTCCGATGGGTTATCTTTAAATGAATTGATCTCATCAGCAATGACTTCCCTCTCTTTTTCCAATTCATTGGCCGGGAACGTGGAATGGAAAATGATATCAGCAAGAAGTTCCACGGCACGGTCGTAATGCTGGGCAAGAAAGCCTGAGTAAAAGGCTGTTTCCTCTTTTGTGGTATAGGCATTGATTTCACCGCCAACATCATCCAGGCGGCATAAAATATGGTAGGCTTTCCGGTGAGTGGTGCCTTTAAAGATCACGTGTTCAATGAAATGGGCCATTCCATGCTCATGCTCCAGTTCGTCTCTCGAGCCGGTATTCAGCAAGAGCCCGCAATAGGCCACCCCATTGTCTGCAGGCACATGAACCAAACGCATTCCATTTTTCAGGGTATGAATAAAATACTCCATTCCAGCTTATTAATAGGGATGCAAAGATATAAAAAGGGCTGTATGCCGTTAGTTTTTCACGGAGATATTGGTCATAAACAATTTTTGCTTTACATTTGTTGCCCGATTGAAAAGGTACCATAGCTCAGTTGGTAGAGCAACGGACTGAAAATCCGTGAGTCCTTGGTTCAAATCCGAGTGGTACCACGAAGTGGGTGTGGGTTTGGGTGTGAGTGTGTGTGTGATAGGAGGGGAAGAGTGTGGGTGTGAGAGGGTTAGAAAAATTTAGCCTGGGTGGTGAACCCGGGCTTTTTTTATGGACGGTGTGGGTGGGCATTATTCCTTTATTATAAAGTTTTTCACCAGGGTATGATTGCTTTCGGAAATATTCAGTATGTACACTCCCGCCGGCAGATCAGAAATGTCAACCGTATTTTCCACCTGATGAATCGTTCTGATCAGCATTCCTTGTAATGAGAAGATTTTAACGTCAGCAGGCTTGGCTAAACCGGATAAATTAAGGATGCCGGTGGTAGGATTGGGGAAGATCTGAATGGGATCAGCCGGAATATCCTGAGTACCGGTGGTTGATGTGCGATAATAGTAGAAATCTTTGGTTTCTAAATTGAAGGTCTTGGTTTCAGTATCCCAATAATAGTGAGTTTCCTGTATTTGATCACCGGCTGAATCAAAAACTCGCTCGGTCTTCCCAAATCGGTGCAAATCAGCCAGGTTCCCGCTCGATCTGTTATAGCGGGCCTCTGAAACAACATGACCGGCATAATCATAAGCCCATTCAGCTGAATCGTTCCCAAGCCAACCATCTGTTCCGGCAGACCAGCGATAATTGACGTCCCGGATCAGATTCCCGGCTAAATCAAAACTTTTTTTCCGTTGTACATAACGGGTCCATTTTTTATAGCCGGGTTCCCAGTTGTACACGGTTGATGAAACCTGGTTACCCGCTGAATCGTAAACATATTCCGTTTTCTTCCGATCGGCTTCCTTCCAGACATACTCTTTCTTCACCCAGGTCCATGCAAAATTTGCATACAGGGTTTGGGTTCCCAGGGAATCATAAGTCCATTCCGATTTTGTATGGTAAGTCCAATCCCTCCGGCTTGCATCCCATAGAAACCGCAGGTACATAGTCTGTTTGCCCTGATCGTTAAAGAAAAATTCTTCTTTTTGATAGGGATTCCATGCTTTTTTTACGGTATCCCAAAAATAAACGGCATCCGAGGTGGTGTGACCGGCTTCATCATAGCCATATTCCTGCCCATGAATAGGAATCCAGTCCTTCTTTTCATCACTCCACCGGTTAAAAGAATAGCAAACCCGGTTCCCATACGCATCAAAACCGCTTTCCTGCCGGGTTATAACCACCCATTTATTTTGGAATCCCCAATAAAACCCGTCAGTTAAAACCTGATTACCCGATTTATCATAACTGTATTCAAATTTGCCCGGGCAATCGAAACACTCTTCAGCGGGAAACATGCCGCCGACCCAGCCATTACGTCGGGAGTCCCAGGTATAACGGGCCAGCGAAGCTTTTTTGCCGGCAGAATTATATTCGTAGACTTCCTTCCAAATCTTGAAAGAATCACGCTCTGTCGGATAAAAATAGGATACGACGGATTCCAGCAGTTTCTGGCCTGCCAGGTTGTTTGAAACAAAAAGGATACAAACTACAAGAAGGCAGAGTTTTCTCATGGTGCCGGATTGGAATGTTTGTTCACTATAAATTTACTACAGAAAACTCAAGTGCCCAAATGGAAGTTTATGGATTTCCCGATCGTTGCCATAAAACTGAACAATTATGCCGTTCGGGGGTTTAAGTCCGGGCTCACAATCGCAAAACAATTGCCATTGATGTTTCACAACGATTTTTTAAATATTTTTAGATTTTTCAAATCAAGAGATTGTGCCAAAATTCCGTTTTAAATACCTTACTGATATTGAGCTTAATAAAAATCTGTATTTATTACTGATTTATCGCTTCATCCTGGTAATGATCTTGTTTTCGATTTGCAGGATTGCTTTCTACCTGATCAACCGGGGGTATTTCCCGAACACTACCTTCACCGGAATGATGAGATTAATGAGCGGGGGAATTGTTTTCGATACAACAGCCGTTCTTTATACCAACCTTCTCTACTTTTTCCTGTTTCTGCTGCCTTTTGAATTCAGGTACAACCTTGTTTTCCAGACGGCGATGAAGTATCTCTACCTGATCACCAACGGCTTGGCATTATTAGCAAACTGCTGTGATTTTATTTATTTCCAGTTTGGTTTTCGCCGGACTACCGCCTCCATTTTCAGTGAGTTTAAGCATGAGACCAACCTGGGGGCCCTGATGCCAAAGCTCATTGTCGGTTACTGGTACGTTGTGGTAATCTGGCTCGCATTGATGGCCATACTTTATTTTACCTATGGCCCTTTCCATACATCCAAATCAAGGACGCTCAAAGACCGGAAGGCACAACTCATTCTGCTGGTTAGCGGAACTGTTTTGTTTGTCGTTTTTGCAACGTTAATTGTCGGTGGCCTGAGAGGGGATTTCAAACATAGTACCCGTCCGATAACACTGAGCAATGCAGGACAATATATCAGTGAACCCCTCGAGGCTAATATCGTGCTCAACACCCCTTTTGCTATTTATCGGACAATCAGTAAGCAATCCCTCGAGAAAGAAAGCTATTTCAGCAGTCAGGAGGAGCTCGATAAAGTGTATAACCCTGTTCATAAGCCTGTCGTAAATGCTCCGTTTCAAAAACAAAACGTCGTTATCCTGATCCTCGAAAGTTTTGGCTGCGAGTACACGAAGAGCTATGGCCATCACCTCGATGGCGGTACGTATGAAGGTTACACCCCTTTCCTCGATTCGCTGATCGGTAACAGCCGGATGTACCTTCAATCATTTAGTAACGGGCGCAAATCAATCGATGCCATGCCATCGGTTCTGGCCAGTATTCCCATGATGGTGGAGCCCTTTCTGCTGACATCCTATTCAGCTAACAAAATCAATAGTATTGCATCTATTCTCAACGGCGAAGGTTACCATACTGCTTATTTTCATGGCGCACCCAATGGCTCGATGGGATTTCAGGCCTTTGCCAATGCAGCCGGATTCAAAGAATATTATGGACGGAACGAGTATCCCGAAAAAAAAGACTTTGACGGCTCGTGGGGGGTTTGGGACGAGGAATTTTTTCAATTTTTCGCCGGAAAGATGAATGAATTTAAACAACCTTTCTGTACCGCAATTTTTTCAGTCTCTTCGCACCACCCGTTTGTCGTTCCGGAGCGGTATAAGGGCAAATTCAAACAGGGACCGATGCCAATCCATCAATGTATCAATTATACCGACTATGCATTGAGGAAATTCTTTGAAACAGCATCCCGGATGCCCTGGTACAATAACACCCTGTTTGTGATTACCGGCGACCACACCAGCCAGTCGTGTTACCTTGAGTATAAAACTAACCTTGGAGCCTTCAAGGTTCCTGTAATTTTCTACAAACCTGATGGAAGTTTGAAAAGTGTTGTTGATGATCTCGCGCAACAAATTGATATTCTGCCATCTGTATTGGGTTACCTGAATAATGATCATCCTTATCTTGCCTTTGGCCGTAATCTTTTTGACCCGCAGGAGGAACCTTTTGTTATTACCTATACCACTAATACCTACCAGTTGGTGATGGGTGACTATCTGTTTCTATATAATGGGTTGACCGAGACCGGTTTCTATAATGCCAGGACAGACCTCCTTTTATCGAAAAACCTTATCGGCCGATATCCTGAGATTGAAAAGAAGATGGAGGAAAAAGTCAAGGCCTTCATTCAGCAGTATAATAACCGGATGATTGACAATAAGCTGACCGTGGAGAAGTAGGGTTTCAGAGTTTCAGGGTTTCAGAGTTTCAGGTATCGGTTATTGGTTGCAAGTTGGAAATATGTCACTAATTTGCCTAAAATTTCGATCCATGCGATGGTTATTGATGATTCTGGGATTTTGGCTGACAGTCACGCCGGGTTATGGTCAGAAGAGGGCAGAAGGGCCGGATTTCCCGCGTTATCCGGTTCCGGATGAGATCCGGCTGAAATCTGCTGTCAAACTCCCTGCGAAAGTTAACCTGGCTAAGAGCAAATACTTCCCTGATATATTCGAACAGTACGGATGGAGCTGCAATCAGTCAAGCTCCATAGGCTACTTGTTAACGTATGAACTTAACCGTTTGCGAAATGCCGACGGCGGCCTGCCGGAAAACCGCTACTCTCCTCTTTATGTATGGAATTTCCTGAATAGTGCCAGTTACTCAAAAGGGGTGAGCTATTTCGATAGCTGGGAGATCATTAAGGCTGGCGGTGCGCCCAATGAGATTGATTTTCCGAATAATCCGGATCTGAAATTCTGGATGTCGGGGTATGACCGGTATTATCGCGCTATGCAAAACCGGGTGCTTAAGAACTGGTCGTTACCCGTTGGAACTCCGGAGGATTTGCTGGTTTTAAAACGTTACCTTTTTGATCATTTTGACGGATCAAAATTTGGCGGCATGGCTAATTTCCAGATTGCCAGCGGTGGCATGAACGTCAGTAAACTGCCCAGGAATTCCTATGATGAAGGTGCCGCCTATATTACAACATTCGGAACCTATGTCGGCCATTCCCTCACCATTGTCGGGTATAACGATTCCATCCGGCTCGACCGTAATGATGATGGCGAATACACAAACAATATCGATAGTAATGGCGACCATGTTGTCGACCTGAATGACTTTGAAAAAGGTGCCCTGATTGTTGCCAATACCTGGGGTAAAGGTTGGGGCGATAACGGGTTTGCCTATGTTCCCTATCACCTGCTGGCTTTGTACGGTTGGGAAGGCGGTTTGTGGAATAAATCGGTGCATATCGTGGAGGCAGCCAAGACCATCGATCCGATTTTGACCCTCCGTGCCGAACTGTCTCACAGCTGCAGAAGCAATACCCGGATAATGGCAGGTGTTGCAAATGATCCAAATGCCACGGAACCCGAACATATTCTTGAGTTTCCGATGTTTAATTACCAGGGTGCACAGGTTCCGTTTTACAGCAACGAGCGACCTGACACTACCCGGTTTGAACTGGGACTGGACATCTCACCGCTGGCAGATTTTATTGAAACAGATGGACCGGTACGGATTTTTCTAATCGTTGACGAGAAAGATGCCTGGAATGGTAATGATGGCGTTATCCGGTCGCTTGTGGTTTATAATCAGTTTAATACGCGGGATTCAACGATTTGCGAACAAACCATGGTTCCTATCCGGAACAATTTCCGTACCCTCATGAGCGTGGTTAGGCAAGTGCGGTTTAATCGTATCAATATTAAAGAGATTCCAAAGCTGTTTGCAAAACCCGGGGAATATGTTTCTGTTCAAATGGAAGTTTCCGGAGCTGTAAGCCCGTATGTGTGGGAACTGGTGCCCGATTACCAGATCGGATTCACGAAAACGCCAATGCACAACTGGGGGGAGGGCACACTTTTATACAACGGCCAGTTTGGCAATCCTGTTAACCGGGTGGACCTGCCATTTAAATTCCGGTTTTTCGGTACTGAATACGATCATTTTTCCGTAACCGAGGATGCGGAATTACTGTTCGATCAGGAGGAGAATGGATATCCTTATGTGATCGATCCGAGCCTGGTGTTTCAATCGATAAAAAAGATCAACGGTTTCGGCATGGACCTCGATTATTACATGAATGATAATTCAATTAGCTGGTACGGCAATGACACGCTGATGGCGATTACCTGGAAAGCTATAGCACCATCCGAAGAGGGAGGAGTTGCGGTAAAGATCGTTTGCGAAATTCATCCGGATGGCCTGATCCGTTACATTTATGATAACCCGGAGAAATTATTTCCGCCAGGTGCAACCATAGATATTGGAGTGTCCAATGGTGATAACCGGCAATTCAGACGAGTTTCTGCATTTAATCCTGATCAGGTAAGTGGAGCCAACTGTTTGTTGATCAGTCCGTATCTCTATCCGAAAGAAACAAAGTTCGATGAAACCGGGTGGTTGTTTTGCCGTCCTGAGAGCCCCAATACCCTTTATGAAATTAAAGTGCGGGTGGTGGATAAAAATAACCGCATGTCATACTCAACCGTTCAGATTTCCACCCGTGACCTGACTTCAGCCCGGTTATTGTCGGAAAACTTCCCGAATCCTTTTAAAGAAGAAACCCGTTTTCGAATCATTGTCCCGGAAAAATCGGCTGTGCTGGCTGAAATTTTCGATCTCCGCGGTCGCAAAGTTGCTGTTTTGTGTGATGGAGAGTTTTTTCCGGCAGAATATGAGATTTCCTGGAACGGCACCTGCAACGATGGTACACAGGTCAGCCCTGGCGTCTATATTTGCCGGCTCAGGGTTGGCGGCCGCGTCGAATCCCGCAAGCTGATAAAATCGAATTTGAATATCCGTTATCATTAACCAAAACGAATTAATCACTGTTCGCGGAAAACCTGAAGAAATAGGCAGGGAGCTTGGATATACATTTATTTATATCTAACTTTCTAATCATAAATATTTCCCATGCATTATCAATTTATAAAACCACAGCAGTTCGGAAGGGTCGGATTACTCACCCTTTCAAGACCAGCTTCCCTGAACGCGTTGAATTCGGTTTTCTTTTCCGAATTGATTGATTATCTTGATTATATAATAGCGGATGAGCCTTTTGATGTCCTGGTAATAACAGGCGAAGGCAAGGCATTTGCAGCCGGTGCAGATATTTCCGAGATGGTCGGACTGGACGCTGACGGTGCACGGCGATTTTCGGAACGGGGCCAGCAGACCTTTCTGATGCTGGAAGATCTGCCGATTCCGGTGATTGCCGCTGTCAATGGCTATGCCCTCGGAGGCGGCTGTGAACTATGCATGGCCTGCGATATCAGGCTGGCTTCCGTTAATTCGATATTCGGGCAGCCGGAGGTAAACCTTGGACTGGTACCCGGTTATGCCGGAACTCAGCGGCTCTCGCGTTTAATCGGTTTGGGAGGGGCATTAAAATGGATTCTTTCGGGATTAAATATTGATGCCCGAGAGGCTTATCGCATAGGATTGGTTCAGGACCTTTCGGAACCGGATAAACTAATCGAAGATGCCCTTACGCTGGCCAGGCGTATTGCCACCCGCGGGCCCAAAGCCGTTCGCTCGGCTAAAAAGCTTCTTCGCAAGGGAATCGACATGAATTTTCAGAAAGCCCTTGATATGGAGAAGGAACATTTTGCTGAACTCTTTAATGATGAAGGAATTGAGGGCATGAAGGCTTTTCTGGAGAAACGGAAGCCTTCCTGGGAAAACAACAAATAAAAGGATTCCCTGTCAGGCCGGGTAATAATCGTCAACGGCTATCTCGCCGTGAAGAATATAATATCCATTGAGTGCCAAAGATTCCACATCATCCTCATTGGGATACGTATGCACCGGGGCAATCTTCCGGATCCTCATCTGGAGCTCTTCCATAAATACGGTGCTGTTCACTAATCCCCCTGTAAGCAGGATGGCATCCACATCTGCGGCAAGTACAGCATACATCGCGCCTATAGTTTTGGCTACCTGGTAGGCCATTGCTTTCAGGTAAAAAGCTGCCTTCTCATCGCCATTCGAGGCCATATGATCTGCCGAATAGCCATCATGTACGCCCAGGTATGCAAATAATCCTCCATCAATGGTAATCATAGAGTACAATTGATCATGTGTATACTTTCCGCTATAGCAGAGATTGATCAGATCGCCGATCGGCACCGAACCTGTGCGGGAGGGGGAGAATGGCCCATCACCATCCAGACCCTGGTTGGCATCAATAACCCGGCCTTTCCGGTGAGCTCCTACGGTAATACCATTCCCCATCTGGGCAACAATCAGGTTTAGTTCGTCGTATTTTTTCTGTACGGTTTTGGCGTATTTTCTGGCAACCGCTTTCTGCTCAAGAGCATGAAAAACAGATCTGCGGCTGAATTCAGGGTGACCGGAAACTCTTGCAATCTCCTCAAATTCATCTACAACAACCGGATCGGCAACATAAGCCGATGAACCGGGAATCTGTAAGGATAATTCATGGGCAATTAGTCCACCCAGATTAACTACGTCCTCACCTGAAAATCCAGCCTGTAAATCCTTGAGCATGGATTCATTAACCTGGTAAACACCGGCATGCACCGGTCGGACCAAACCACCGCGGCTGATTATTATTTTGATATCATCGATGGGCAATCCGTTTGCCATCAGTTCTTTAATGATTTGATTTGCCCGGTAGGCGGTTTCATCAGCATACCTGTTGAACTTTTCCCGGTCGGTTTCGGGATGCAGAACTTTCTTGAGAAAAACAAGCTGCTGGTTACGGAACAATCCGATGTTGGTAAAGGGCACCCTGGGGTTAATGGCCAGGATCAGATTCCCGGGGAAGGCGTTGTATGCATCCATAAATGTTACTTATTGAGGGGTGAAAATATAAAAAAAACAAACCGATACTGTTAAATTCATTAATATTGAAACCATGAAAAAGATAGATTTCATTCGGTTTACGGTCATTGCTTTGTGCCTTCTTGCCGGGATTCCGGCCAAATCACAACAACCCGTTGAAGCAGATGTGATCAGGAAATTTTTTAATGAAGCCCTGACGAGTTACGAAGCCTATCATAACCTGGAGTGGTTATGTAAAAATACGGCAGGACGAATTTGCGGTAGGCCGGAAGCGGCTGAAGCCGTTGAATTTACCCGGCAATTGATGAATAAAATGAAGCTCGATTCAGTCTGGCTTCAGCCCATAATGGTAAAAAGCTGGGATCGCGGGGAGAAGGAGGTAGCACGAATCGTATCTGAAAAATTCGGCACTGTCGGTGTTCCATCATGCGCATTGGGCTGGTCGGTGGGAACCGGTGATCCGGGATTATCCGCCCGGGTTGTTGAAGTAAAAAGCCTGGATGAGCTGAAGAGCAAATCGAGACAAGAGATCGAAGGCCGTATTGTTTTCTTTAACCAGCCGATGAAACAGACTAACCTGGGCACTTTTTCTTCCTACGGAGAGGCCGTGTGGCAGAGGACCAACGGACCGGTTGAAGCAGGAAAGCTCGGTGCTATCGGCTGTGTGATACGATCCATGAGTATCGAAATCGACGATTTTCCCCATACCGGCATTACCCGCTATGCTGATGATGTAAAACCGATACCCGCCATTGCCATATCAACCAAAGCAGCAGAAATGCTATCCGACTATCTAACAGTTGATTCCAATCTTTATTTCTTCTTCCGGACCACCTGTTTAGCCGGTCCGGATGTCCCGTCATTTAATGTGATTGGTGAAATCCGGGGTTCAGAATTTCCCAATGAAATCATATCCATCGGCGGCCACCTGGATGCATGGGATATTGCAGAAGGAGCTCATGATGACGGCGGCGGCTGTATACAGTCGATCGAGGTACTGAGGCTGCTTCAGACAGCCGGTATCCGGCCGGTACATACTATCCGGGCGGTGATGTTCATGGACGAGGAGGTGGCCCAGCGGGGAGGACAAATGTATGCCAAAGAGGCATCGGCGAAGGGAGAAAAACACATTGCCGCACTCGAATCCGATCGCGGGGTATTCCAGCCAAAAGCTCTGGCAGTAACCGGTAACCCGGGGCAAATGAAAAAACTGGCCGAGTGGCAACCCCTGTTTGATCCTTATGATATTAAACTGATTGGTGGCGGTGGTGGTGGTGCCGATGTAGGAGCCTTGAAATTTTTTTACCCGGAGATTCTTTTTATGGAAATAATTCCCGAAGATCAGCGTTATTTTAAGTTGCATCACGCTGCTTCAGATACATTTGAACAGGTCGATCGAAGGGAAATGCAAATGGGTGCAGCCGGGATCGCAGCGTTGGTGTATCTTTATGACAAATTTGGACTATAAGGTTAGAGGTTAGTTGGTTAGAGGTTAGAGGTTAGAGGTTAGAGGTTAGTGGTTAGAGGTTAGAGGTTAGTGGTTAGAGGTTAGAGGTTAGTGGTTATGAGAGTATGAGTTTAAAAATAGGGGATTAGCTCATTAAAATTTTAAATCATCAATGAAAAAAGCTATACTTATCTTGTTTCTCATCAGCACCGGGGTACTGGGCTTTGGGCAGATCGTCTATGAACCGAACATCGCAATCAAACCAATCCCTACGCTTTCCGTTACCAGGGTTGTTACAACCGATTCCACCACCAGCGTAACCATCCGGATTGTTAATTTCAAACAGCTTCCCCCTTTTACGCTTAGAACGCGTGACCTTTTTATCCGGCCGGTGAGCGATCCGAATAATCTAAAACTGATACGTTCAGAAAAAGCCCCTTTTGCCCCGGAAAAGCATATTTTTTCAACCCTGAATGAAGTTTTTGAATTTACTCTCGTATTTAAGCCTCTGCCAAAGGGAACCAAGTATTTCGACCTAATGGAAAACATGCCGAAGCGGGAGTTCTATGTTCAGGGGATTATCCTGGACCCAAAACTTAATGAGATCATTACCAGGGGATTCGTTTCTTTCAGCAAGGGCGACGGGAATGGCGCACTGAAAGCGTTTATCGAAATGGCTAATGCAGATCTCTATTTCGAGTATGGAATGGCGTATTTTAATATTATCTATCTTCTGGCCCAGTCGAACCGAATCCCCGAGGCCCAGGAATGGTACGACAAATTCAAGGACCGGTTCTTCTATGATAAAACGTTGCTGGAAAATGAACTGGTCAGGCTCGGAATCCGGCAGAAATTAAAGTGAACCCCTCACGAACTTAAGTTTACAAAATGACATTAAAATAATTGAGGGCTCCATGAGTACGAAACAAAGCTGGCAAGTACTAAATAATTATTTACGAATGAAATCATGAAGTATCTCTCTATTCTGCTCCTCAGTATTATTTTTAGCTGGGGAGGAAAAATACAGGTTATAAAATCCACTTCCCAGGAGTGGGTCGGCGGATTGCAGGAATCGGGCTATGGTACCGATTATAAACTGACAATCAAAGCAAAAGCCGGTTCTGATCAATTACAGATTGAGGATCTCTGGGTAGGTGACATACACATGAAGGTTGGGGTAAATGCTTTCAAAAAGGGCAGCCAGGTTTCCCTGAAGGCAGGGATCACATTCCGGCCCGATGCTGATGGGCAGATCAGTCCGTTAGCTGCCGATAGCACTAAGAAACCTTTTAACTTTAAGGGTGAAGGATTGTTAGGTTATACGTATAAAGGACACAAAGCTTATCTGGTGATTGCTGAATTTAAGAAACTTGAAAAAATAATTTATCCTTAATTATCCTGAGATGGACAAGAAATTGATACTGATGATACTTGATGGATGGGGTATCGGCACCAGGCCTGCAGCCGATGCGATCAGGCATTCCAATACACCTTATATAACTTCCCTGCTAAAGAAATATCCGAATTCACGCCTTAAAACCTCTGGCGAGGATGTCGGTTTGCCTGATGGCCAGATGGGTAACTCGGAAGTCGGACACCTGAATATCGGTGCCGGCAGGGTTATGTATCAGGATCTTGTAAAGATTAACCGCTCCGTTGCCACCGGCAGCATCAAACAGAATAAGGAACTCCGCGAAGCATTCGGATATGCACGGGAGACCGGAAAAAAGGTTCATTTTATCGGTTTGGTTTCAGACGGGGGAGTGCATTCCCTCGACCGCCATCTGTATGCCTTGTGCGACATGACCAGGGATTTCGGGCTCGATCAGGTGTTTATCCATGCGATAACCGATGGCCGGGATACCGATCCGTTCAGCGGTAAAGTTTTTATCGAGCAGCTCGAGGCGCACCTCGAAAAGTCGAATGGGGTGATTGCCAGTTTGATAGGCCGCTATTATTCGATGGACCGTGATAAGCGATGGGAACGGGTGAAACTGGGATATGATCTTTATGTTCACGGAACCGGTAAGCCTGTTTCCAGCATAACCGATGCAATACAATCGAGTTACGATGAAGGCATTACGGATGAATTCATCAAACCGACTTATAAAACAAATGCAGCCGGTGAGCCGGTTGCCACAATTTCCGAAGGAGATGTGGTGATCTGTTTTAATTTCCGTACCGACCGTCTCCGTGAGATGACAGTCGTTCTTACCCAGCGGGATATGCCAGATTTCGGGATGCATATCATACCGCTGAAATATTATACCATGACCCGTTACGACGACTCATTTGAAGGGGTCAATGTCATTTACGATAAGGATAATCTGACCGAAACTATAGGTGAGCTGATGGCCGATGCGGGTAAAAAACAGATCCGTATTGCCGAAACTGAAAAATATGCCCATGTTACTTTTTTCTTTTCCGGCGGGCGTGAGGAGCCGTTTGCCGGCGAAACCCGGATAATGATTCCCTCGCCAAAGGTGGCCACTTATGATCTGCAGCCTGAAATGAGTGCCTTCCTCGTGAGAGATGCCATTGTGAAGAAGCTGAAATCCCGCGAACCGGATTTTGTGGTGCTGAATTTTGCCAATGGCGATATGGTTGGCCATACCGGTGTGTGGGATGCCATTATCCAGGCAGTGGAAGCTGTTGATGAATGTGTTCAGGATGTGGTTGAAACAGCCAGGGTAAACGGGTATACTGCCCTGATTATCGCCGATCATGGTAATGCCGACAATGCAATTAACCCGGATGGCACCCCCAATACAGCTCATTCTCTGAACCCGGTTCCCTGCATCCTGGTGAGTGACGAATATTCCTCGATCCGTGATGGAATTCTTGCTGATGTCGCTCCTACTATTTTGAAAATCATGGGAATGAAACAACCCATGGTGATGACCGGTAATTCTTTGGTTTGATGATCGAAATTGGTAAAGCACTGGTGAGTTTTGATGTCCTTCAGAAAAAATTCTGCTGCAACCTTCATTCGTGTAAAGGAGCCTGCTGTGTTTGCGGTGATGCCGGAGCCCCATTGACACTGGAAGAGGCCGGCGATCTTGAAGATTATCTGGATGAGCTGAGTACTTATATCAGCGCTGAAGGCCTTCTCTCAATTATTGAACAGGGTGCATTTACCCGTGATTTGGAAGGGGAGATTGTCACTCCGTTAATCAATAATAAAGAGTGCGCTTTTACCCTTTTTGAAGATGAGATAGCTTTCTGTGCAATCGAAAAGGCTTTTCGTGATGGGGCTATTCCCTTTAATAAACCGGTTTCCTGCCATCTCTATCCGATACGGATTAAGCCGTTTGACGAGTTTGACGCGGTTAATTACGATGTATGGGATATCTGTAAACCCGCACGGGAGGAGGGCAGTCAAAACGATCTGCCAGTTTATCAATTTGTCAAAGAGGCACTTATACGAAAATATGGAGTGGAATGGTTTGAGCAACTCGATTACGCCGCACGAAACCTCGATTTCGAAAAGTTTGCCGGACATGAGGAGCGAAAAATGTTTAATTTCAGCAATTATAAATCTTAAGGAGCAGCTATGATTGAGAAAATTTGGATTCTGCTTCCTTTGTCTTTCCTGATTAGTTTTACAGTTTTCGGACAGGAGAAGGAGAAGAAAAAAAATACTTCTGAAGCTGTCGATTCAACTATTGTTTTGAGCAAGGGACGGATTGTGTACAAAAACCGGATCTATCGCCAGAATGCCCCTTACCTAACCATGGCCTATGGTGCCGGGTTTGGATTCGAGTCGAAAAAGATCGAACAAAACATGACCCTTTCTTACCAGCACTTTTTAAAAAGGGTTGGTCTGCAGCTGGGATATCACTCTTCATCAGATACCAAGATATGGTGGAGGTCTTATCAGAAATTGAATGATTTGTACTTGGGTATTGGTAAACGGTGGGAAAGCCCACGGTATAATTTTTCTGTTTTTGGAGGACCGAGCCTGGCTTATGGAAGTTACATCGCCTGGAACTCTGAGCGACAGAAAGACTGGGCTTACGGTTTTACAACCGGCGGTTTGCATGCCGAAGCTCAGGCAACCTACAAGATTGCCTATGACATTGGGATCGGATTATCTCTTTACGGCAGCGTAAACCGTTATTATTCTGTTACCGGCGCACAGGTCCATCTATTCTTCTCCACTGCCTTCGTCCGAAATTACTGACCTGATACCTCGCAAATCCCTAACTGACAACTCAATCCACCTCACCCCCTTCCCCTTTCCCCTTTCCCGCGCTCGCTCCACTCACGGGAGAGGGGAGCGCTCTGGCGAGATAACTGACAACCGTTAACCGACAACCCATAACAATCACAACAACCACAACAACTTGCAACTTGCAACTTGCAACCTGCAACCGACAACCGACAACTTACCACCAAAAACATCCTATTATGATCTCCATCAACGAATACATTTCGCAACATCAGGATCGCTTCCTCGAAGAGCTCTTTGGTTTGATCCGCATCCCTTCCATCAGTTCTATAGCAGCCCATAAACCGGATATGTACCGGGCTGCTGAATATCTCAAGCGGGCATTGCTCAATGCAGGGGCCGACCGGGCTGAGGTTTACGAAACGGAAGGCAATCCGGTGACCTATGCTGAAAAAATGATAAATCCTGCATGGCCAACGGTACTCGTTTATGCCCATATGGATGTTATGCCGGTGGATCCGATCGATCTATGGAATTCCGATCCATTCGATCCGGTCGTTGTCGATGGAAAGATCTTTGCACGTGGTGCCGACGACGATAAAGGACAATCATTCATGCACATCAAAGCATTCGAATACCTGGTGAAAACCGGGCAGCTGAAATGCAACGTGAAATTTATGATCGAAGGTGAAGAGGAAGTGGGGTCGCCCACACTTGGCTCGTTTTGTGAGAAATACAAGGGAATGCTCCATTCGGATATTATCCTTGTTTCAGATACTTCGATGATAGCCCCTGACATACCCTCCATAACCACCGGGCTGAGGGGATTGACTTATTTACAAATTGAGGTGACCGGCCCAAACCATGATCTCCATTCTGGTTTGTTTGGCGGTGCAGTTGGTAATCCGGTTATCATGCTGTCGAAAATGCTGGCTTCGGTTCATGATGAAAATAACCGCATAACAATTCCGGGTTTTTATGATCAGGTGATGGAACTTACACATGCGGAGAAAGATTTGCTTTCACAGGCACCCTTTGACGTTGAAAAATACAAGGCAATGCTCGGAATCGGAGAGGTGTGGGGAGAGAAAGGTTACCGTGTACCTGAACTGACCGGAACGCGGCCAACCTTTGATGTTTGCGGCATCTGGGCTGGTTATACGGGTGAAGGCACTAAAACGGTATTGCCTGCAAAAGCCTATGCCAAAATAAGTTCGCGGATTGTACCGAACCAGGACCATCATCAGATAGCCGGATTGATCAAGCAGTATTTTGAATCCATTGCTCCGCCTCAGGTAACTGTGGAGGTTAGCATACTTCACGGCGGCCCGGCCTATGTTTGTCCGATTACCCTGTTCGCTTATAAAGCCGCCGAAAAGGCTTTTACTGAAACTTTCGGAAAACGCCCGGTCCCTTTCCGCAGTGGCGGCAGCATACCAATTATATCCACCTTCGAAAAAGTACTCGGTGTAAAATCCATCCTGATGGGTTTTGGGCTCGAATCCGACAGCATCCACTCACCCAATGAGAACTATCCCGTTTGGAATTTTCTGAAAGGAATCGAAACTATTACAAGGTTTTATCACCATTACACGGCGGAGTAGCGAGGTTGTCAGTTGTCGGTTATCGGTTCAGTTGTCATCAGTTAAGAGGTATCGGGAAACCGGTACCTTTTTTTATGATTTTTTTCCGATGGGTATTGAAAATTTGTTAATTATCTGGAAAGTTGATAAATTATTGGCGATACCCATAAAATTTTGGGGGGTGTCTTAAAATAATTTATAATTTTGCACCGAATTAGTTTTAGTACCGATAACTGACAACCGATAACCGATAACATTCACAACTCATAAATCCTCCAGCTATGTCAAACATTCGCGTTGAAGCCGTTAAAGAGCTGTTTTCAAGAAAACCCTTAGTAGTTGAAGCTCCGGGTGAAAAAGTATCCGACTATTATGGGGTACACACCTTTGGTTTGGAAACAATGAAGAAGTACCTGCCCACCGAGGCGTATGAAAATGTTAAGAAAGCTGTCGACACCTGGGGATATATTGACCGGCGGTCGGCAGATTCAGTGGCTGCAGCAATGAAAGCCTGGGCGATGAGTTTTGGCGTAACCCACTATACACATTGGTTTCAACCGTTGAACGGTATGACCGCGGAAAAGCATGATGCTTTTTTTGAGCCAACAAAAGACGGGAAGATGTTTGAACATTTCGGGGGCAAGGAACTCATTCAACAGGAGCCGGATGCATCTTCGCTACCGAGCGGAGGAATTCGTAACACGTTTGAGGCTCGGGGATATACTGCCTGGGATCCTTCATCGCCGGCCTTTATTGTCGAAAAGACCCTCTGTATACCAACCGTTTTCGTATCCTATACCGGGGAGGCACTCGATTTTAAAACCCCGCTGCTAAAGTCATTGTTTGCTCTCGACGAGGCTGCTGTTGATGTTTGCCAGCTGTTCGATAAGGATGTTAATAAAGTAATTGCTACCCTGGGCTGGGAACAGGAGTATTTTCTGGTTGACGAGGCCCTCTTTTATGCCCGCCCTGATTTGCTGCTCACTGACCGTACTTTGATGGGCCATGCTTCAGCCCGCGATCAGCAACTGGCCGACCACTATTTCGGATCGATCCCGGAGCGCGTCACCGCTTTCATGAGGGACCTTGAATTTGATTGCTACAAACTGGGTATCCCGGTAAAGACACGCCATAACGAGGTGGCCCCCAATCAGTTTGAGTGCGCTCCTGTTTTTGAGGAGGCCAACCTGGCAGTTGACCACAACCAGCTGCTGATGGACATCATGAAAAGGGTCGCCCGTAAACATAATTTCCGCGCACTTTTACACGAGAAACCCTACAAGGGCATCAACGGATCAGGAAAACATAATAACTGGTCGATGCTCACCAATACCGGAGTCAATTTACTGGCCCCCGGCACCAACCCGAAATCGAACCTCCAATTCCTGACATTCATCGTTAATACCGTTAAAGCGGTTCATGATTATGCTGATCTGCTGAGAGCCAGTGTTATGTCGGCCGGTAACGAACATCGCCTCGGAGCACACGAGGCTCCTCCGGCGATCATATCCGTATTTATCGGACAGCACCTGACCCGGATACTGCAAGAAATCGAAGACAAGGTACCGGCAGTCGACATGACACCGGATCAAAAAACCGAACTGAAATTAAACATCGGTAAGATTCCGCAGATTTTGCTTGATAATACTGACCGCAACCGGACAAGCCCTTTTGCTTTTACCGGTAACCGTTTTGAGTTCAGGGCAGTCGGTTCATCCATGAACTGCGCTGCGCCAATGACCATTTTAAACGCAGCCGTTGCAAACCAGCTGAGGGAATTTAAAGTGGAGGTTGATACCCTGATTGAAAAAGGGGCTAAAAAAGATGAGGCCATTTTCCGTATTCTCAGGAAATACATCATTCATTCCAAAAAGATTTTCTTTGAAGGCAACGGTTATGGCGAAGAATGGAAACAGGAGGCCGAACGCCGCGGACTTTCCAACATCAAGGATGCTCCGGAAGCCTTGAAAGCCTATGTTGATCCGAAAAGCATCGATATGCTCGGACGGCTCAATGTTCTGTCGGAGAGGGAACTGAATGCCCGATATGATATCCGCCTGGAAATGTTTACCAAAAAGATACAGATCGAGTCGAGGGTACTGGGCGACCTTGCTGTAAACCATATTATTCCGATTGTTATCAAATATCAGAACCGTTTGATCGAGAACGTAAAAGGGTTGAAAGATATTCTTCCTGCCAGTGAATTTGCTGATGCCGCCAGCTACCAGCTCAATGCAATCCGGCGGATTTCAAAACACAAGGCCCTGATCCTTGAAATGGTGGATGAAATGTTGAATGCACGTAAAGAAGCAAACAAGATCGACGATGTACGCTTACTTGCCGATGCCTATAACACTAAGGTTAAACACTTTCTTAATGAGATCAGATACCACATTGATAAACTTGAATTAATCGTGGATGACGACCTCTGGCCGCTTCCAAAATACCGCGAGTTGCTCTTTGCCCGCTAAATAGGTTGGATCTGGGCAAATATTGCCTATTTTTGATCGTTATAGTAGAAAATCTGCTCGTATGAAATTATTTCGTTTTATCGCGGGTTTGACCATGGCCTTATTGCTGGCTGGTCCTGTGATGGGTCAGAAAAGGGATCTTGTAATCCAGGCTGATAAAACCTTCAGCGTTGGTGAATACTTTAAGGCTATCGAGAAGTATAAAAAAGCCTATTCACGGGAGAAGGACCGTCAGAAAAGGATGGCTCTAACCATTAAAATCGGTAATTGCTATCGTTTGGTTAACGATACCCGCAAAGCTGAATCCTATTACTCGAGGGTGGTCAAACAAAAATCCCCGGATCCCAAAACACATCTGTATTATGCAGAAATGCTCAAGATGAATGGCAAGTTGGCCTTGGCTAAATCAGAATATGAAGAGTACCTTAAATCGGAACCGGGTGATCTGATGGCACTTATGGCCTATCAGTCATGCGATTCAATCCAGGTTTGGACTAAAAATCCAACCCGCTATCAAGTGGCTAATGTTAAGGATTTTAATACCAAGTTTAACGATTATAGTCCCTTCTTTGCCTCGAAGGATTACAAGGAACTCTATATCTCCTCGTCGCGTGATGGTGCCGCCGGCATTAAAGTTCATGGCGGAACCGGGCAGAGTTTTTCGGATATTTTTTATACCAGGCTCGATAATAAGCAGAAATGGGCGGTTCCGGCTCCTGTCGACAAAGCGATCAATAGTATTTATGACGATGGAGCCCCGTGGGTATCAGAAGATGGCGGGACCATGTATCTTACACGTTGCCGTTACGATAAGCAGACGTCCCTCGGATGCCAGATCATGGTTGCAAAGCGAGCCGGTAACAAATGGGCTGAGCCTACGGTGGTGCCCATTGCCAAGGATTCCGTTGTGATCGCTCACCCAAGCCTTACTGAGGACCAACTGATGCTGTTCTTTGTCAGTGATATGCTCGGTAGCATTGGCGGCAAAGATATCTGGATGGCTAAGCGAGACAAGCCAGATGGTGCATTCGGAGCCCCGGTTAACCTGGGTGCGGAGATTAATACCCCTAAGGATGAAATGTTTCCGTTCGTAAAATCTGATTCGCTGTTTTATTTTTCTTCCAACGGGCATCCCGGTTTGGGTGGCCTGGATATTTTCAAGGCCCAACTAAACAAGGAGGGAAAGTGGATCATCGAAAACATGAAATCACCGATAAACAGTTCGGCCGATGACTTTGGCATTATTTTCCAGAAAGAAGAAGAGAGGGGATATTTTACCTCCAGCCGGTTCGATAAAAGCAAAGGTGGTGACGATATCTATTCATTTGTACTTCCTGAAAAGCGTTTCAATATGGCCGGGCGAGTGATTAACGAACGCACTACCATGGCTTTGGGAGGTGCTGACGTTCGTCTGATCGGAAGCGATGGAACCAGCCTTGAATATAAAACCGATTCCACCGGGAATTTTTCATTTAAGCTAAAACCTGAAACCGATTATCTGCTGGTTGCCTTCAAGCGCGGATTCCTGAATGGAAAACTCCGGGAAACTACCATGGGACTCGAGGCTAGCCGTGATTTCAATGCCACGCTGGTTTTGGCGCCGTATGAAAAACCGATCGAATTGCCTAACATCCTGTATGACCTGGCTAAATGGGATCTGAGGCCGGAATCGATGGTTGCACTGGATGCATTGGTTGAAACCCTGGAGGATAACCCGAATATCACGATTGAATTGATGTCACATACGGATGTGAGGCCTTTCCGGGCTATGACAAACCTTGTATTATCGCAGAACCGTGCTCAATCTGTTGTAGACTACCTCATCAGCAAAGGGATTATGGCCGATCGACTGAAGGCCAGGGGGTATGGTCCGGACCAGCCACGGGTAGTGGATGAGAAAATTGCAGCTCAGTATAATTTCCTGAAGGTTAGCGATACCCTGTCGAAAGTCTTTATTGATAAACTTCCTAATGACCAGGATAAAGAAATTGCCCATCAACTGAATCGCCGGACCGAATTCCGTGTACTGAGGAACGACTATGTGCCAGGTGGAAAACCAGGCAACGAAATCGATGCCCAGCAGCAAATTCTTATCCGGGGGATGGAAGAGCTTCAGCAAGGCCAGAAAAAACGGATCAGGCTTGAGCAGGGACCGGGTACTAAACCACCTGATAAGCAGGCTGGTGGTGGTAAAACAAAAGTTATCGACAAACTGCCTTAATTTTCTTACCTTTGCACCTCGTTATGGAGCAGGGTAACAGATATTCACAACGCGGTGTCTCTTCTGCAAAGGAAGATGTGCACGAAGCGATCCGAAAGCTTGATAAGGGATTGTATCCCAAGGCGTTTTGCAAAATTATTCCCGATATCCTGACCGGTGATCCCGATTGGTGTTGCATAATGCATGCCGACGGTGCCGGTACGAAATCATCCCTTGCATACGTCTATTGGAAGGAAACCGGCGACCTGTCCGTTTGGAAAGGCATCGCACAGGATGCAGTAATCATGAACATTGATGATTTATTGTGCGTAGGTGCAACCGGCCCAATCCTGTTAAGTTCCGCTATTGGAAGAAACAAGAACCTGATACCAGGTGAAGTAATCACCGCTGTGATTGAAGGAACCCAGGAAATTGCGGATTTTCTCACCGCAAATGGTGTGGAAACAGTTTTCTGCGGCGGAGAAACTGCCGATGTCGGGGACCTGGTTCGGACCATTATCGTCGACAGCACTGTGACTGCCCGGCTAAAAAGATCGGAGGTCATTTCCAATGACCGGATCACGGGAGGCGATGTAATTGTCGGGTTAGCTTCCTCAGGACAAGCTGTGTATGAATCAGGGTATAATGGCGGCATGGGAAGTAACGGATTAACCTCTGCCCGGCATGATGTTTTTGGTCATTACCTGTCACGTAAATATCCTGAATCCTTCGATCCGCAGTTGCCGGATATCCTGGTCTATTCAGGCACTACAGATTTAACCGCGATGATCGCGGATACCGGTCTGGATGCCGGTAAACTGGTGCTTTCCCCAACCCGCACCTACGCACCTGTTGTTAAGGCCATTCTGAATGAATTCAGATCGGTCCTTCACGGTATGGTTCACTGTTCGGGCGGGGGACAAACAAAGGTTCTGCATTTTGTTGATAATGTTCACGTTGTCAAGAATAACCTGTTCAATCTGCCTCCTGTATTCCGCTTGATTCAGGAGCAATCCGGCACACCCTGGCAGGAAATGTACAAAGTATTCAATATGGGACACCGGTTCGAGATTTACCTTCCCGAACAATATGCCCGGGAAATTATTGATATCTCTGCAGGTTTCGGAATCGAAGCCCGCATAATCGGTTTCTGCGAACCTTCCGAAAAACCGCGATTAACCATACGTAGCGATTACGGTGACTTTTTTTATTAGGTACGCTTGAAAACCGGTATCAATCTGCAACCTGATACCTTTTCGATCCACCTCACCCCCTTCCCCCTCTCCCGCGTTCGCAAGCTCACGGGAGAGGGGGGGCACTGGCGAAACTCACAGATAACCGACAACTCACAACCCATAACAATCACAACAATCACAACCCGATACCCAGCACTTATTTAGTTAATCGTTAATCAAACCCCATGTTGTTAGATAAATTAGCAGGAATAGCAGCCCGTTTCGATGAGGTATCCCGACTGATCACAGAACCTGATGTGGTCAATGACATGAAACGGTATGTTCAGCTCAATAAAGAATACAAAGAGCTGACTAAAGTGGTGGCATTCTACAATGAGTATAAAAATGTCACCGAAAATATTGACTCAGCCAAAAAACTTCTCGAAGTTGAAAAGGATGAGGAGATGCGGGAAATGGCCAAGGAGGAGCTTGATACCCTGACCCGTCGCTGGGAAGAGATGGAGGAAGAGATCAAAGTTCTTCTCCTGCCGGTAGATCCGCAGGATGCCAAAAATGCAATTGTCGAGGTACGTGCCGGAACGGGTGGTGATGAAGCCAGCATTTTTGCAGGCGACCTGTTCCGTATGTATTGCAAATTCTGTGATATGAAAGGCTGGAAATACAGTATCAACAGCTTTACCGAAGGCACAAACGGGGGGTATAAAGAGGTGATATTTGCCATCACCGGTGAAGGTGTATATGGGTTTATGAAGTATGAATCGGGAGTTCATCGCGTTCAGCGGGTTCCACAAACGGAAACCCAGGGACGAATTCATACATCGGCTGCTACGGTAGCCGTTTTGCCGGAAGCTGAAGAATTTGATATTGAGCTTCTTCCGTCTGACATACGTGTTGATACTTACTGTTCATCCGGACCAGGTGGCCAATCAGTAAACACCACCTATTCAGCCGTCCGCTTGACCCATATGCCATCCGGGGTAGTGGTAACCTGCCAGGATCAGAAATCGCAGATTAAGAATAAGGAGAAAGCGATGATTGAACTCCGGACCCGCCTGTATAATCTCGAATATCAGAAGTACATGGATGAAATATCATCCAGAAGGAAAACCATGGTTAGTACCGGTGACCGTTCGGCAAAGATCCGTACCTATAATTATCCGCAGGGTCGCATGACCGATCACCGCGTTTCCTTAACCATGTATAACCTTCCGGCTATCATGAATGGTGATATTCAGGAAATTATTGATAAATTGCAGATCGCTGAGAATGCCGAACGCCTGAAAACTTCTGACACATCCCGATAATGACGTCATCAGAACTGAACCTGGAGATCCGAAAGAAGAAGTCCTTCCTTTGTGTGGGTCTGGATATCGATCTGGCCCGCATTCCTGCCCATCTGCACAGGGAAGCACATCCCGTTTTTTCGTTTAACCGGGCCATTATCGATGCAACAGCTGATCTGGCAGTAGCATACAAGCCGAACCTGGCTTTTTACGAAGCATTGGGGTCCGATGGGATGAATCAGCTTGAGATGACAGTCGACTATATCCGGTCGAAAGATCCGAATCTGTTTATTATCGCGGATGCCAAACGCGGTGATATCGGGAATACTGCAGAGAAATACGCCAAAGCTTTTTTCTTTCATTACGATTTTGATGCAATTACCCTTTCTCCATACATGGGAAAGGATTCAATAGAGCCATTCCTGCAATTTCCGGGCAAGTGGGCCATAGTTCTCGCCCTGACTTCCAATCCGGGTGCTTCGGATTTTCAGCTGTTGAATGTCAATCAGGATCAGCCGCTGTATGAACATGTACTGATGCAGGCAATCACCTGGGGTACAACCGACAACCTGATGTTTGTTGTTGGGGCAACCCGGACAGAACATTTCAGGAATATCCGCCGCATAGCACCCGATCACTTTCTGTTGGTACCGGGTATCGGTGCCCAGGGGGGCTCAATGGAAATGGTGATTGATAACGGAAAATCCTCCAAAGGAGGTTTGCTCATCAACAATTCCCGCGGTATTCTGTATGCCGGCAGCGGTCTCGATTTTGCTGAAAAAGCCCGGGCAGCAGCCCATAGAATGCTTGCCGAATTCAGGCTTTAAAAAAGTAGCCGGAAAAATTCCAAAATGCTTGCGTTTCTGCATCTATATCTGAAAACAAATTCAGATGCAGGAAGATTTTCTACAGTACCTCTGGAAATACGGATTATTTCCGGCAGATAAATTATTTACACCAGATCATCAGCGCGTTGAAGTAATGATCCCGGGTCAGCTGAACACTGATGCAGGCCCTGATTTCTTAATGGCACGGATCCGCATCGGCGAGGCTGTTTGGGCAGGCCATGTGGAGATTCATGTGAAAGCCTCCGATTGGTACCGGCACAATCACAATGAAGATCCGGCTTATGATCCGGTAGTCCTCCATGTTGTTTATGAGGCGGATTGCATCGTGAAACGAACCAATGGGGATATGGTTCCGATGGTGGTTTTACCGGTTAAACCTTCGTATCTTGATAATTATCATCAGATACTCTCCACCATTTCACCCGTGCCCTGTGAAACATCCTGGAAAAAACTTGAACCCACAGAGGTCGAAAACTGGATAGTTAATATGGGCATTGAGCGCATGCAAGTGAAATCCAATGAAGTGTTTAACCGATTGGCCCGCAACAAAGGTGGATGGGATGAAACCTGGATTCAGCTGATTACGAGGTCGTTCGGATTCGGAATCAATCAGGATTCTTTTGACAGGCTCGGTCAATCTATTCCGTTGGCAGCGATTCGGTCGACCGGTTCAAATCTGTTCCGGCTTGAAGCCATCCTGTATGGGCAATCCGACCTCATTCCTGTGCGAAAGACAGATCCCTATTCGCGGGCGCTGATGGTGGAATATGGATTTGTACGTAAAAAGTTTAACCTCGTTCCGCTGAATAATCCGGGATGGAAGTTTCTGAGAATGAGGCCGTCTAACTTTCCGACAGTCAGGATAGCTCAATTGGCCGCATTCCTGGCCGGGAACCCCGACCGGCTGGAATCGGTGCTTCGCGGAACGGGCATAGAAATGAATCTGAAATTGGATTACCCGGTATCGGCTTACTGGAAGTCACATTATGATTTTGGCAAGAAATGGGCCGGCCGGTTTACGGGATTTGGAGCCGAGACCATTAACCTTTTTCTGATTAATGCTGTTTTACCATTTCGTGCCAGCTATGCCAACCGCAATGGTGATACCGGAGCCTGGGAAAAATGGATGGAAATGCTCGAAAGTCTTCCTGCTGAAAACAACCGGATCACCCGTCTTTGGGCCGGTTATGGATACCGGGTGCCGAACGCTTTCTATTCCCAGGCCTTTCTTCATCTGTATACAAATTATTGCCACAACCGGCAATGCCTGACTTGCCACATTGGGCAATTCCTGATCCGGGGCAAGGGCAGCTGAGCGATTTTTATTACCTTTACGTAATGGTGCGATAAGGTGATTAAAGCCTTGGATTATAGTCCGCGAAACCTCAACTAAGGGCTTACGGTGGCACGGAATTTGTTTGCAGATTATTCTGTTTAGGCACGTTTCCCCCATGTGCTTTAACTGTTATTGGCTATGAAAACTAAATATCTCTGGCTGTTTTTTCCTTTTCTATCGGTCATCGGATGTGATCGCGAAGGATCAGTTGCTTCATCTATTAGTCTGATTAGCAGCTCGGAATGTAAGGGAAAGGGTTTGAAAGCAGTTGCTGACCATTCCTCCGATCAGGATTGTATCCAATACTCATGGGTGACAGGGGATACTTTGTCGGTCAAACATATAAATGCTGGATTTAATTGTTGCCCTGATGGTTTTCGGGTAGAACTCAAGGTTGTTGGTGATACCCTGGTCATCACTGAGGCTGAGAATTCCTCCATGTGTGATTGTAATTGTCTCTTCGACCTTAACTATAATTTGAC
>JBBAAF010000008.1:0-57194 GCA_041658425.1 Bacteroidales bacterium
CCCAGATGGGGAATGATTTCACACGTTGAGAAGCCCGGCATGATGGGCCTTATGCCCAATATCTGTTCTGAAAGCCATTTTGTTACCCCCCCGCCCCAGGGATGGCACATACTGACATAACCGGTTTGATTATTGGGTGGCGGATCGTTATAACTCAGGGCATTGTTCCACGAAGGGCGGTAAAGCTCAAAGAAAGTGGTGCCTCCGTAATTGATCATGCCTCCCCAATGATCACGTGTAAGGCTCATGGCATCGTCGTATTTTCTCATACGTGCCAGAGCCTGGATGACAAAGTACTGGTTAAAGGGAGAAAACGACATCCTGTTTACCCGGTCTGAAAAATCCTTTTTGTATAATTCCTCCTGTTCAGCAGTACTGGTGAATCCTGCATTAATGGCATCTGCTGCAGCATGAAGCCCGAATGTTTCACACCACTTGCCATTCTTTTTGATGTCGGATATTTTCTCTTGTGCAAAACTCCTGTATTTAACCGATAATTCCTTTCTGCCAATTTTCTCCATTACATCGGCAAAATCGAGTAATGATTCAATGGTCAGCATTTTATAGGCTTGCTGGGATTCAAGGCAGCTCGGATTTTCAAACATTGCCCCGATCCGTTCATCAGATCCGTAATATCCCAACGAAGGATTGGTGCCAAAATGACCATAGGCTGCGTCCAGTTTTTTTGAGGCATTTTCAATATAGCGAACCAGGGTTACACTGTCGCCGGTATAAAAATAATAATCGATCAGACTTTGAATCCAGTATAAGGAATAGCTAAGTATTCCGTTATTCTGGTCGGCTGTATGGTTAATATTGGTACGTATGAAATCATAATTCCCAAATGCAACGAGCGATGCAGCCTGGGAGGTATAGGCATCACCGGTCCATGAAAACCGGTCGCTTCTCTCCATCAGGATTGCCCCGAAATAGTCTTTAAGCAAATTTAGTTTCACGCCATAGGCGCCGGTGTACCAAATCTTTGTAAGCATAGTATCACTGCAGGTAAAGGTACCTTCATAGTTTGTTGGTTTTATCTGGCAAACCAGCCTGATATTGCTGATATGCCAGGGGGCTGTGAATGAACGGACATGTATCCAGCCATACCTGACACCCTCATATAGCATGTCATTGAGTTCAAGCCGGTATGTATTTCCGTATTTCACCGGTTCCATTGTTTTAAAGCGGTGTTGGGCGCCATCATTAACAACGGCTGGCTGATTGTACTCACTGATACTCATTTCAACCTTACCGCTCAGATCTTCTGAATCGAATTCCAGCCAGGCGGCATTAACCTGTCCGAAATCAACCCTGATTGAACCTGTACCTTTTACTATGACATCAGGAGATTTGCCCGTGAGTGATTCCAGGTTATCAAAGGAACCGGGACTATCTGATGTAGCATGCACAGGTTTAAGGGTATAGATATTCAGGTCATCCGTGGCTTTTGGATTGTTCCATCGGTAAGCGACCAGCGGATCGGGCGATTCATGGACCGGTGTTCCGGAGAAGCTTCCTTTTGCATAGGGATAGGGTTCAGGCGCCGGCGATGTAGGCCATGACAATTTGTTGCAGGAAAGAAGAAGGACAGAGAAAAAAATTGAAGAATATAACTCTGCAGTAAATATTTTATTCATAGTCAGCAAAATAATAAGGTTTGTCCCTTTAAAAATACCGAACAATACTTCAACAATCAATGTGCAAATTGATCAATGATTTACACTAAATGCCCCCGTTAATCTCTCCTAGCAAACCATCGTGGAATTCAAACTTCGAGCAATTTTCCAGGATTTTCCAACACACTGAATTCTACAGCTGACAGTAATCATGTGTCAATAACAGACATTTTTTCATCCATTGAAAAAGTTGTTGTCGGTTGAGTTCCTGCATAATACCAGAAAGGCATAAGGCTCAAGGCTCAGGGATGAAGGAAAGAGAAAGACATGATCGTCGGAATTATCGCTGAAGGTCCAACTGCTGAGGTCGATGGTTACATTCAGGGTTATGGTGAGCGTTCAGTGTAAATGAAATTAAATCTGCCTCCCGGGGCAGCATCCCCGTTTACATAAAAATCCATAATGTTTCCATCTTCCTGCATGTTATCGCTCCACTTAAATTCAAAATCCAGCTTATTTCCCGGGATACTAAAAAGATCCCGCCTGACCCTCAATTCCATCGTGTTGTTATGAATGGAGAAATCAGCAGATCCGGCCTTTTCCCAATTCCAACCGTTTGTGCTTTTTTCAACGACCGCGGATTTTCCGGGATTCATTCGATTGATTACCAAATCGTATCCTTCCCAGCCGCCGTTTTTATTTCGGTCAATATCAATAAAAAGCCTCATCCATTTTGGATCATTCGGTGAGGTAAGGTTCCCGGCAGTTTCAACATAGAAGTAAACATATTTCTTATCTCTGGCCACCCTGGCCAGTACAATATCATTGCGGCCAGTGCTGTTCACGTATACCAGGCTGTCGCCCTGTCCCTTATGATTTCTGGCCATGGTATTTCCTTTATAATGCCGGAATGCCGGTTTCACATCCTGCCAACCCTCAAATTTTCCCATGCTAAAAGACTTTGGTTCTGATGGAGATTCCTGTTTCTCCATACCTTTAAATCTTCGGATATTGCTTATCATTTGCAGGTAGTAAACATCTCCCTTATTCCCCCATGACTTGACAGGTTCGATATCACGACTCTTTTCGGCAGAATACAGATCAATGAATCCAAAAGGTTTGTGGGGTGGCATAGTAGGCATTTCGAGCGTGAGCCACCGTCCGGCAACCCATTCATTCCATTCGGTAATCCAGATAAAATCAGGGTCCAGTTCAAATGCCCTGTTCCATTGCTCCTGAAAATTCAGTCCGTATAAATAAGCGTCGGGCCTGGTATCCTGACCATTGGCCTTTGTGTAACTTCTTCCGTAAGTGCCGGGTGCATTAAATGCATACCAATGGCCACCGCTCGAATCGCTTGCATTTTGTGCCACCCCAACCGTGACCTGTTCAAACCCGCCATCCTGCTTTTTCGCGTAGCCATGCTGCGGATAATTCTCGAGCCATCCCCACTGGTCATTCCGGGAGGGTCCATTTACGTAATCGGGCTGGCCGGGACGAAACGTGAAAAAATCCTTGATTTCGTGCCTCAAACGGGTTTCGGCGGGATCATCCTTGACATCCACCAGCATTTCAAAATAACACATGATCAGGGGCTTGCCCTTCCAGGTGAACCAAAGGTCCTTGTACAAGCCCGGCTTGTATAAATCATTGTACAGTTCCCTGATGGAAGAAAGCGAATTATCGTTCGGCGCGAAAGGCAGGATAAATGCAATCCGGGGTGTTTTGACCCCATCTTTTCTTGCCTGATCCCATACCTTCAACAGTTTCGTATAAGATGATTTCCAGGTAAGTGTTCCGTTTGTACAATCAAGGATGACAGCATCGATTCCTGCATCAGCCAAGAGTTCGGCATGTTTGCGAAGAACCCATTCATCTGTTGTTCTATAGTAACCGAACAGCGGTTCATCCCACCAGAAAACCCCGCCGTCAATCCCTTTCCAGGCCGGATGATCTGCGCTGGAAGCAGCCTCAGGATATTTCTGAAGGATCTCCCGGATGTTCATCACCGGTGAAAAATCAGCCAGGAAATCGGTATGCCAGGTCAGGTAAAATATTCCAACGAACTTGTTCTTCCTGGAAGTGCCTGCTTCACGGGAGTCCGTTGTTTTGCGCCCCAGAGCATCCGTGGCCGTCCAATAATCGCTGTTAATTTTTGGTACCTGTGATTGTCCTTCAACCGGACAAATAGCCGCTAACAAGCCCCACCAGCATACCAATATTGTTTTCATAAGAATTTCAGATTATTTTTTTGGAAATTCCGGACGTGTATCTCCTTCGCCATAAAGAATTCGCCACGTTTTTTCCGGGAATATATTATTCATGAAAAGGGGCTGCGGCAACCAAACCCTGAACAGGTTTTTCTCATCATATTGATTCCCTGCTGACGCATAGTCGCACATGATCAGGTTAATCTGCTTATGATTGAAGAAGTGGGTATATCTATACAGGAACGGCACTTCAAATGCCATCCATACACCAGCAGGTTTGTTTGCAGCAGGTGTCAGCTGAATGAATTGTTCTGGCATGCCGTCAGCAGTACATGGCTTGGGCAGAACATAGTTAAGCCCTCCAAGTTCATCCACGTGATTCCATTTTGCTCCATCGGGCAGCAGCCAAAGATTATAATTCTCAGCTTTCACAAAACGGTTGTCCAATGCAAGAACGATCGGCCCACGCATAACAGCCAGGTCGTTGACACTGCCCGGGGCCCTGAGAATTCGCCCTCTAAGATCCATCACCAGACGAATCTTATCCCCCTGCTTCCATTCCCTGGTAATGCTTTCATAAGTACCTGCACTGCAGCTTATTGTTTCATCATTGACCACCAACGAGGTGTTCCTGCTCCATGTAGGGATTCGGAGTTTTACCGTGAAACGGACCGGATTAGCCGGATTTATAGTAATTAATACCGACCCGTTTACAGGATAATCCGTTTCCTGAGAAATTTTTACATCAGTGCCGTTTTCCAGTTTTTGCGACCAGGTTCCCTGACTATACAGGTTGATAACCGGTCCGCTCAGGCTGCGCATGACCGACCAGCCCGGAGTTATTAGCAAACCTCTTGGGCCATTGGCTACGCAACAGCTTGATTGGCAGACAGGAACCTGCATGGGGCTGGGCATCCGTTCTCCGATGAGGGGTGAATAATAGGCCCACCAATTGCCGTTGTCGCACATGGCACCCAGCAAAGCATTGTACAGCGATACTTCCAGTTGATCGGCCCACAGCGGATCACCAGTCAATCGCAAAAGCTGGTAGCATAATTTCATCCAGGTTACTGTGACGCAAGTCTCCATGGGTTGTTCCATTATTTGGGTCTGGCGGTTGGCGCCGTCGCACCACAATTCCGCACTCGAGCCGGAACCAACGATCATAATCTCTTTTTTCAGAACGTTTTTGCCAAATTTGACTACAGCATCAAGCAGCTGTTTTTCTCCAGTAACCCGGTACAACTCACACAATCCCTCATAACACGACATCATTTCGTAGGCCTTGGGAGCCGCCATAACCACCGGATCTACGCCGGCAAGGGCATCCTCGACATACCTGAGTCCGCCGGGATTATAACTATCCGGCTCGCTCCAAAGCTGCACCAGGTACTGCGCAAAATCAAGATACTTTTTGTCGCCCGACCGTTCGTAAACCAGCACAACAGGCTCGAGGACCGAGCAGGATGACAAGGATCCGAGAATCCGGAGGCCTGTTTCGGTGAGTTTCTTTTTACCCGGTCCTGCTATGTCAATCAGGGCATCTGCGGCACGGCAGGCAGCTTTTAATGATGCCTTATCGCCTGTTTGATCATAATGGGCCATCAGTCCCAGCAGCGCATATTTCCGGCCCCAAATATCCCAAAAACCGAATTCCTGTGCTTTTGAATAGCTGCTCAAACGTCCGTCAGCATCCTGTGCCTTTAGCAATTCCGATACCGCTTTATCCAGTATTGCCTTATGGGCCGCAGTAGGCTGATACGCATATCCGACTGCGGCTGAAGTGAACCATTTTCCCCAGAATTCGCCTGTAAAACCACCACCATCATCCAGTTTATCTTTGAAAGGGGTAGAATACAGTTCGAAGTTTCTGGCCATTACCCCGTTCACGATACAATTTTCCAACTTCTGCCCGAGGATCCCTTCGATTTTGGCTAACGAGGGCACACCAGGTGACAATACATCCCGCTGAGCGCCTACAGGAATTGGGATGAGCAAAGCACTTAACAGAAAAATTCCGGCCGACAATCTATTCCACTTTTGCATTTTTATAATTTATTCAATAAAAACATTCTTTACAAATCCATTTTTTTTGATTGAGTGCTGGTCAGTTATCTTAATACCATTGATAAAGTAGTCTTTGATAAAGATATTGTTCACCATGTGGGTGCTATCGTAACCAACAAGATTAATGAATGTAGGGTTGGCACTGTTATATCGAATATTGGTAAAGTAGATATTGTTTATATTACCCCGTATGGTATCGGTCGTCCACCAATCAAATCCCTTAATAATCAATTCGATCGTCTTTCCCAACTCCTTTTTATCCATTGGATCTGTTCCAAGTGTGATGCTGTCTAATATCGGATCTTCAATAAAAATATTTTTAAAATGGACATCTTTAACATATCCCCTGTCTCCATTTTGTATATCTATTGCAATCCAGGTAAAATGTGGGATATAGCAATTGGAGAACGTAATATTTTTCATAGTGTCCACAACGGTTTCCAGTCCAAGCTCAATAGGCCTTCCCCAATCGTTCCAGAGAACACAGTTATCAACGATAATATTTTCAATGATTTTATGTTGTTCATCATAGGCACCCTTGAGTCCCTTTATAGCAATATTATCGTCAAACGCCCGGATGAAAGTGTTTTTGATAGTTACGTTTTTGCTGTTTACAATATCGATTCCGTCGGAATTATAACGCCATAAGCCGATCAGTTTTAAATTATCAATGGTAATGCTATCGCTGTTACCAGGAAGTACTGCCCATATATGAGGATCCCGGAGTATGATCCCGCTAACGTGAGCGTTTACCACCTGTTTCAGGGAGATCATGTTGGGAGCTTCGTGCCTCGCAATTTTGCTTGCATCCAGAATGCCTCTGCCCGCTATTTTAACATTCCGTGTGTTTTCACTTTGAATAATACCATAAACAATGGCGCCACCATCAATGAAAACCGTTTCATTGCTATTCAATTTTATTATACCTGCGTCGTGCATTCCGGGTCCATAATAATGAACCATTGGATCTTTTTTATCGATTTTAAAAGTTTCGATGGGATTTGCAAAAATGTGCAAAGCCTTATGATATCCATTAACTTCCACTACGAATTGAGAAGGCTTTGATATCTTGATTTTGATTGATTTACCGGTTACGGCCGGGATAATTCCGTATTCCTTTGGACGAATAACAAGTGACTTGATTTCCTCATTTGAAATGATCTCAATTTCAGCTTTTCCCTCAAAATCAAAATAGACAAATGAAGCAATTTCAGTTTGGTCTAAAGGCCTTTGATATCCGGGCCAAATTTGATTAATCGGATATTTTGACACTCTTGCCTGGTAAACAAAAACCGGCTTAGTATTAACAAACATTTCAAAATCATCAGACTTCTTTTCCTGTTCGGGTGCAGAATAAAGAATTGTTTTTGATTTATGACTGCAGGTAACCGTTAGCAAGCAGACAATTAATAAAAAGTTGTATTTCATAATGATTATATGTTTATTTTTTTAGTACCCATGTGCATATTTGCTTTCCCTTCCAGCTGTCTACCGAAGCGTAATCCACCATGTGAATATAGCCGCCGGCTGTGGGAACGAGAAATTGCATTTTTGTGTGCTGTTGAGCGGGAAATTCAGGTATGACATCAACATATCCGTCTTTCGAAATAAATGCTACAGGCTTGTTATAATCAGAATCCATGTTTTCATCCCGAGCCAGGACAACCGGTCCCCTGATTAAAGCCTGATAATTGTCACCAGCACTGTTACTTCCTTGCGGTGCATTAATTACTCGGCATCGCATATCCAGCATCAATTCAATTTTATCACCTGAAGACCAAACACGATAGATTTCAGCATAAGTTCCAGGTACAACTTTAACAACCTCTCCATTAACTTTGAGGATTGTTGCCTGGCTCCATGCCGGGATGCGCAATCTGATAGAAAACTTTTCGGGTTGCTGAGGTGCGACAGACACGATAATAGCGCCGGATAACGGGTAGTCTGTTACAATATTCAAATTAATACTATGATTATCTGGGGTTAATACATTTGATACTCCTGCATTATACAGGTTTATCACAGGTCCCTGCTTCGAATTCATTACTGCAACAAACGGAAGATATGCCAATCCCATGGGGCCATTCAAATTGCAGCATGTCACATAAACACTATCAACATATCCGCCCCAACCCTCTTGATTGGTCTTCACTCCATTCAAAAGGTTGACATAGCTGAACCCGTCTCCAGCTGGTTTCATGGCACCAATCAATCCATTATAGGCATATTTTTCAATCATGTCAACCGCAAAAGGATCCCCTTGTAATCGCAATATCTGACTGCAAAATTTTAACCAGGTTACTCCAACACATGTTTCCATCATTCTCCTCATGTCCGGGTTCGTTTGTTCAAGTAATACATATTTTCTTTCCCATAAATCACCCCCGGGACCATCGGGTTGCTGTGAAACCACGGAACAGCTGATACTTCCATTTTCGCGCCTTGTAGTCAGGAGATCATTAACAGTGGTCTCAAGAATCTTTTTCAATTCGGGATCTTGTGTATACCGGTAAAACATACACCCGGACCGGACGGCCTTGCCCCACATTTCGCCCTGTGCAAAAAATTCTCTTACGGTTCTGAATTTCAGAACAAATCCCGAATAGGGAACCACCCCTTTATTCCAGTTCTTGATGGAGTTTTGTAAATAGCTTTCCAAAAAACCACTAAAATGGATTGAATTCAACGGCAACGGTGTAAGTTGATCCTGAATGTATGCAGGCTGGCAACCGGTTATTGCTGCAAACGTGAAAAAAAACGGAATCAATTTTATCATGACCGGAAAAGCTTTCAAAATTAAAATTGCAAATACTTAACCTTATCTGACGATTAACATCTTTCTGGTAAAGTTCCTGCCATCGACCAAGAGCTTATATAAATAATATCCCGCTGCAAGATTTTCGCCTTTGTCATTAATACCATTCCATTCCACCTTGTAGGTCCCCGTTGATTGTACTTCCTTAACTAAGCCAGCCACATGTCTTCCAAAAAAGTCATATACTATTAAGCTTACATTTGATTCTTCAGGAATAGCATAAGTAATCGTTGTTGAAGAATTGAAAGGATTAGGATAATTTTGAATCAAACTAAATCCATTTGGCAGACCTGAAGTTTCATTTTCAACAGAGGCAGTACTATATGTTAAAAGCATTTCAGCTAATTGAAAATAAAAATTACCAAATGAATCAGCGCTCAGTTTTGTTGCATATAACCGTATATACTGTGTAGCAACACTACTGCCAAAATCAAATTTCTGATTTAGCGAATCACATTTATAATTAGAAAATGACTGCCCGCTTATATCTTCCCACCTGATGCCATCTGTGCTGCTCTGGAATTTAAAATCAACCGGGAAACACATCGCTGAGCCCGATACAACCCGGGGAGTCAGATCCACCTGCGCAATATTCCGTATTGTACCTAAATTCAGGTATATCCATTCTATATGGGCTGCGGAACCAACATAACCAACAGACGACCAAAATGTACCCGGATCCTTATCAATTGCTTTTGAAGCTTCCATTACTTTTAATGCTTCGGACGAGGCAACAACATTCAAAACCGGCTCTGCTTCGCATACAAAATTCTGCATGAATACAGAGAAATCCATGAATGTCGGCGTTCCATAACCATACCAAAGCTGGTATGTGCTATCATTGGTCCATAGAACGAAAGGGGTACAGGTTGTCATAGTATCATACTGCTGGATGGGATTATGGGCACTTTCCTGCCAATTGATACCATCATCAGAATACATTTTGCAGGTATTAAAATTCCCTTTGTTATCAGATGTTACAGATGATCCGTTATAAAACATCCACCATTTTCCGTCGCCTGACATTGAAACATCCGGGTTCGCCCGGAGTCCACCTGCGGAAGTAACAGGTATGGTAGTAGTTTTATCGAAACTCAACCCATTGTTGCTTAAAGTTGTCCTGAAAATTCTTCCATCTGGATGATTATTATGAAAATACAGATACACGGCACTGCCTGTAGAATCAGCAGAATAAGCAGTCGGAGACCATGCACCGTCGGTATCGATTCCATTATCGGCCCCTATCAGCAAACCATTGTGAGCCCAGGTTATTCCATCAAGACTGGTTGATGAAGCAATGTAATTTGTTGGGTCTCCATAACCACTTGGGTAATAGGTATAATACATCAAGTAATAAAATCTGGAATTTAAGGAATCCCACAATCTTAGAACCGTAGGGTCATTAACCTGCACGTTTGTAATTGTAAAAGCCAACTGAGGAATGCTCCAGGTCGAACCGCTGTCAGTAGAAGATGCATAGTAAATCCGGTCCCAAGGTAAATCGGAAGCAGTCATCCAGCCGGCAAACCACTGTTTCCAGGTGGTTCCTTCTTTTATAATTGTTGTTGAGTATATATCATACCCATAAAAAACTTTAGTTCCGGAAGATGTGGGTTGATCTGCTTTGACCATAGACAATGGCAGCACCATGCAAATGATCTGAGCAAAAACAAATTTTTTCATTGTGCTTTGATTTCCTGCCTCATGTATCTTATCTGATCATAAAACCAGTTGTAATCGCTTTCTTTAAAAAACGGATATACGATGCCGGTTTTTCTCCAACCCACCTGTGTACCATAGAAGAGGTATAACCACCATTTTCCTTCCCTTTTGCAGATTAAAGTCTGGGGAACATGGTTGGCACCCAATCGCGAATCAGGTTTGATATAATACTTCTTTTCCCAAACCAAACCATCATCCGATTTTGCCATGCGCAATTGACGGGATTGCCATCCTTTATCCATTTCTTTACCTGCCGGAGCATCGACATCGGTGTAACCGGGAGCATCAGAGAAGGCGAAATAGCAGGTACCAATTTTCACAACCTCAGGATTTGGCCAATCCTTTATCAATGGCTTATCAAGGGAATGTTTAAATTCAAATTTGCCGGTTTTAAAGTCACCTTTGTTTTCAGCCATTCCGGTATTACAGCCTGATACGTGAGCATTATAATAATCAAAATAAAGCTTCCATTTACTTGCATTATCATCCCACAGGAGACAGGGGCGATGAAAGTCGCCAATCCGGTCAGGGCACGGATCAGGAGGATATTTATTGTCGACAGCGGCTATCAGCAGGGGTTTTTCAGTTTTATTCCAGTGAATGCCATCAGTGGAAGTGGCCCCCATGATGCATTGTATCATTCGGGAAGGATAACCTTCAATGGCCTTGTTAGAGAAATCCGGAGGTTGGATCGGTTCAGGATTATTCGGGTCGGTAAAAGCTTTTGAAGTGGAACTGTATGCCATATAATACATACCGTCTTTAAAAATCACAGAAGGATCTCCTGAGTGAAAAGTATCATAGTAATCCTTCTCTTCGTCGGTTGATGAATACAAAACAGACGCCCATTTCTTATTCTTTTTTTCTGAATCCCAGCTCCCGTCTTTGCAATAAACTTCCCAGTTTTCGAGGTCTTTACCACGTGCAAAATAAATAGCGTCCATACCTGCGAAATCCGTATTTCCGATGTCAGCTATCCATCCAAAAAACCACATACGATAAGGATATTCTCTATCAGGCACTTCCACTATGCAGGGATTATAGGCATGCATAAACCCATCAAACGCCGGACGATTGTTACGTTCCCATCCTTCCAATGGAAGAGAAGGACAGCTGCTCATAGATAATTTTTCGACCTGATATTCTCCGGATTTTTTCTTATCCACCTTACATTGAGTGAAGGCCATGGTGACAACTATCAGCAATAAAATCTTTCCCATTATGAATGAAAATGTTTTCATGGATGAATTTTTAATTAGTTTTTTATGATTTTAATCGTTTGTTTGGCTCCATCCTCCCCGGTAACCACCAATAAATAGATACCGGGACGCAAATTTGAACCGATTCTGCGTGTAAAATTTTCCATCTTAAGCGCTGATTGATCGGCAACATTCCCAAGCAAATCATACACTACGATGCTGGCTGAAGGTTTTCGGGTCTGAACCAGAAAATCATCGGAGGATGGATTGGGCGTTACCATTATGGCTCTATCAAGCTCTGATTCAATGCCTGACCCCAGATAACTGATGTCTATTTTATGCAAGGTAATAATGCTTTTAAAGTCAAAATGCAACAATTGAATTCCGGATATCAGGCTTACATCTATAGTCACATCGAACCAAGGCTGCGAAGTCCCTGTATTGCCAACCTCTACAGATCCAACCTCAATGTTATTGGCTTTTATGAGTATTTTTTTCGTTCCTGTAGCCGAAGGAACCCGGAATGTGAAATGATAAACCCCTGTTACAGGAACATCTACAGGATAATCCGTCCAACCGTAGGCTACTCTGATACTCAGACCGCCATCATAATCTGTGGAATTAATGATTGCCACATTTTTTCCGCTCCTGTATTCTTCAGTTTTAATCGTCCCCGGAATAGGAAAAGGTGATTTAACGATAAAACTCAGCATGTTTGATTCAGTAACAGCACCGTCATTATCAGTGACCCTTGCAAATATTGAATGTTCGCCAACCTCCAAATTCCTTATCACAAAATCTGTTGAAGTTTCCTCTCCAATAAATTGTTCGTTATCATATAATTCAATTTTTGTAATACTTCCATCGGTGTCGGATGCTTTTACTATGATCACAGAATCGACAGGACTGAAGTATTTTTGAATTCCATTGAATACCAAAGAAATAGAGGGTGACTGATTATATTTAAACAACATGGATGAAGGAATGGTATTTCTGGCCAGAGCAGAACTTTCAATCAGAATATTGAGAAGCCTGGAATTTGCTTCTTTTGTAATGTATTCAACTGAAATGGCGTGTTTTCCGGGCATCAGTTTAATTGTTCCGCTTTGCTCTCCCTGAGCATTTTCCGATTTAACAACCAAATTACTGCCAATAAAAAGTTTGGCTGACAGGTCGGTATTAAGCGTAAATGTATAGGCATCTTTGGTTGGAACATCAATAAATCCGGTATACTTCAAACCAAAATTTTTAGTTGTTGTATCCCGGATAACAAACGTTGCCGGAAAGTCGGTTTTGGTTATCTTCAGATCAAAGAATGAAGGTATGGTATCGAATACACCTTCGTAATGATCGCATTTCAAACCATGGTTTATATCTTCCGGGAATTGAGCGTAGCGGAACCGATCGTCTGACCAATCGACCTTGTGTACATAGTTAAATCTTGCGCCCGGAGCTACATCGCCGTTAACATAGAAGTCCATAATATTCCCGTCTTCCTGCATGTTATCGCTCCACTTAAATTCAAAATTGATAACCTGTCCATCCCCTATGCCAAGAACCGAGCGTTTTATTTTGACTACAAGTGTTTTCCCCTTCACTACATATCCGGCTTTACCAGCCGTTTCCCAACTCCAGGAGTTTTGGCTTTTTTCAACAAGGACCGAATCTTCCGGATTAAGGCGGTTAACAATAAAATCGTAACCCTCCCAACCGGTGGATTTGTTGCGATCGATATCGATGAAGAGACGCATCCATTTTGGATCGGTCTTATCTGTGAGATTATCTGCTGTTTCGACGTAGAAGTAGATAAAATTGGCATCCCTGGCTACTTTGGCAGAAACAATATCATTTCTCCCGGTTGTATTGGTGTACATGAGATCACTCCCCTGGCCGGCATGGTTGCGGTGCAGGACGTTGCCTTTATAGGAAAGATATTCAGGCCTGACATCTGCCCAACTGCCGGTATTTTCCATATCAATGGTTTTGGCTGCTGAAACAGTATCCTGGCTGAGCATTCCTTTGAACCTGCGAACGTTGCTAATGAGCTGCATGTAATACACATCACCCTTATTTCCCCATGATTTGACGGGCTCTAAATCCCTGCTTTTTTCGGCACTATACTCATCAACAAAAGCAAATGGCTTGACATCCCAATCAAACCAGCGACCGGCAATCCATTCGTTCCAACCGGTTACAAATATTAAATCCGGATCGAGTGCAGAGGCACCACTCCATTGTTCCTGAAAATTAAGTCCTTTCAGGTAGGCTTCCGGGCGTGTATCCTGACCCGCGGATTTTGTATAACTGCGTCCGTAAGTAAGAGGGGTATTAAAGCCAGATGCATGCCCCCCGCTGGCATCAGATGCATTCTGGGCCACACCAACTGTTGCCTGCTCAAAGCCACCGCCCGCTTTAGGAGCATATCCATGTTGCGGATAATTCTCAAGCCATCCCCACTGATCATTACGGGTAGGTCCGTTGACATAATCGGGTTGTCCCGGGCGGAAGGTGAAGAATTCCTTCATACTATTGACAGCTTGCTGATCAATAGAACCTACAACTGCAACAGGGGTATGATTTGTACCGGAAGTAAGTGCAGTAAAATTGAATTCCGGATTATAAGAGATCTCACTTTCGTAGTTTCCGGCTACCTGGATGCCGCTAAAATAACTGATCACAGGATCATTGCTATCGGTCCATTTCCATACGCCAACCTGTTCGGTACCGTTACTTAAAACCCAAACATATTCTCCGGCTTCCTGTTGATCAAATGTCAATTTAAGTTTTTCGTTATCGTTGAAGTTTACAAAGGTCTTCTCAGATATCGGAGTGCCGGAAACGCTTTGCGAATAATTGGTATTCCATTTATACAACCTGAAAGTTAAATTACCGATATTGTTACTCCAACTGGGGCAGGTTGCATTTATCGCATAAAAAGGAGCGGTAGCTGTAAATTTCATCCCTGCATCACCACCACTTTGTGCTACCAGGCTTTCAGGATAAGCCATTACCAGTGGTTTACCGTTCCACATAAACCACAAATCTTTATATAATTGCGGATGGTACAGATCTGAGTATAATTCATAGAGAGATACTAAGGAATTAGTATTTACACCAAATGGAAGGAGAAAGGCAATCTGAGGGGTTTTAACGCCATCCTTTCTTGCCTGGTCCCATACTCTCAATAGTACGGTATAGGATGATTTCCAGGTCAGACTGCCATTTGTACAATCAAAAAATACTACATCCACGCCGGCATCAGCAAGCATTTCAGCATGCTTACGCAAAATCCATGCATCGGTTGTTCTATAGTAACCAAACAAGGGCTCATCCCACCAGAATACACCCGGTGATATACCCTGCCATGCCGGATGGTTAGCATCTGTTGCAGCTTCGGGGTACTGCTTTAAAATTTGTGTAATATTCATTACCGGGGAAAAGGTGGCATTACCATCGGTATGCCAGGTCCAATAAAACATGGCAATATATTTGTCCTTTTTGGGAGTCCCTGTTTCTGCCTGATCAGGCAACTTGCGGCCCAGGCCATCTGTTGCTGTCCATCGATCACTGTTGACATTCCAGTTTTGAGTGTGTCCGCTCACCGGAAACAATAGAATACTCGCGATAAACAACAGTCGTATTTTAAAATTCAGTCTCATAGTCTTATAGAATTTCGATGTAAAGTTCAAAAGGCAAATTTTACAGCTTTACTGTAAGGTGTACTATAACAGGCAAAGGTTTTTCTGCAATTTCATCGAACTCTGTTTTCGAAAGAGCGTAATGGGTATGCACATCATTTGCAGTAATTGTGATTGTTTGGATTCCCTTGGATAGTACCTGAACAGGAATTTCGCAAGTCATTCCGGAGACTTCCTTAAAAAATACCTTATTTCCAATCGCCACAGTAAAATTTTTGGGCATTTCACCTGCTACGGACCAGTTCAATTTTATTGATTTATCAGATACTTCAGTGATTGAAGCAGCCAGGAGTGTGCTGTTATTATCATTATTATAGAAAATATCCATGAGAGCACGGGTCATATTCAGATAATAGAAACCCCAGCCGCCGGTACTGTCGCGTGAACCAGAAGCTGTAAGGGATACAGGTTCAAAGTCATCACTGAATTCGATACTGTGTTCATCCAGATAAATATCATGATTTTTGCCAAGTCCGTGTCCTTCTGCCTGTCCGGCGAATTCATTGAACTGGTGTAAAAAGATTACACGGGGTTTTGATTTGAGAGCATACTTGAATGATTCAAGGTAAGTTGTCCCACCGCGTCGTCCGTATGAATTTGCAGAAGTCCAACCCAAAGGATCAAAGAATGCAGGTGTTACAGTAATTGCTTCAGGTTTCCCGTTAAAGTAGGTCACCAAAGGTTCGAGTTGTCCGTCCATCCATGACCAATAGCCCAATTCATGGTGCCGCGTTATTTGATTTTGGGATGACATATATCGAATTGTAAAATGGGAATCATCAATTGGTCCCTGGGCTCTGCGAAATGCGTCGAGTTCTTGTTCCTTCAGGGCCAGTGTTTGTTCAAAAAATGGTACCCGGAATGCAGATTTTGCAGTGCCCTTTTTACTGCCAATTACGCCTGTATCCAAAATAATCATTAAAGGCTTTCCGTCAAAGTCTTGGAAAAGGCCTTTAAACCGTGGATTCAAAACATAGTTCTGATAGATCCAATCCAATTGTTCGTTCAATGCGATCATAGTAGCAGGGGGGCCGTTGCTGATTCCGGGCATGAGTGCAACTTTGGGTACATTAATTCCTTCGTCACGCATTTTTGCCAAAACTTCAAGAAAGATAGTAGTGGCATGAACGATAGAGCGGGCACCGTCCTCAATTTCGTTCCAGTGCTTTTTCCCCCAAATATGATTAGACCAGTCAGGCATTATAAAATTTACGCCAAGATCCATAAACCATAGAACATGTTGCCGGATAACATCTTCATTAAAGGAGTCATAAAAACCAACAACCGGAACCGCTTCGGCCGAAGTCCATGAAGCCGAGCCAGGTACGAACCAAGATTCCCATTGAACACAAAAAAGATTTCCCCTGTCTGATGCTGCAGCCATAGGTCGGTTTTTAACAACAACAGAGAGTTCATTTGAAAGAAGACCGGTATCTGGCATAAAATTCCCTACGAGGAGAAGATCCCGATTAGAAGAACCCATCCAGTTTTTTGGCTCAGCCTTCACTGCAATAACCTGAATTTCGATTTTACCCGGATTCGGCAAAGGGATCAGGAAGGTAACATTTCCGCTGGAATCGGGGCGTTCATGAGAGCCCCATCTGCGTTGATTCGCATAAGGAAGTAATAAGTAGTCGTTGGCCAAATTCCCGGATTTTATGTTCAAATGAGCTGTAAGCACAATTGAACGCCCGATGGCTATGGAATCCTTATCAACTTTTATTGTTAAGGAGTCCTTTTGTAATGACTTGCTGTTGCAGGCAAGGCAAAAAAGAAACAAACCACACATTAAGGCTATCCGCAACAAGGAAAAGGATTTCATAATAGTATTTTTAAGTTCTTCCATTTTATTGACTTCGTTTTTATAATTCTTCATAAGCGTTGCATACGGGCAACCAAAAAAAAAGGAGAGTCTTGAAAACCAGAACTCTCCTTTTCATTAGATTGTATCTAACTTAGTGATAATGGGCAATAATATGTTGGGACTGCTATATCTCAGCAGCAGCGCTTTATCAGCGAGCCATCTTTATTACAACATAAAATGCTTTCTTCACTTCGTTCAGGTTGGATCTTAAACATGATATCAAGACTTATCTGACTATAAGTACCTTTTGAGGAGCAGAAACATTCTCACCATCTTTTATGGTAACAAAATACATACCATTGGGAAGATCAGAGATGTTAACCTGAGTTACATTCTTAACAATTTTTACAACACGACCGTCAACTGTAACGATTGTAATATCTGCATTTTCAGCACCTTTAACATTAAGAACGGTTTTCGCAGGGTTGGGATACACAGTTAAAGATTCAAGTATTTCATTCGGAACACTTGCCGGATTGTATCCAATGTCAATCTGATCTACATTACCTGCTTTAATGTGTGCCCAAATTTCAGCTTGATGTGCTTTCCAAGCAGTTTTAGCTGCCGGGTACCAATTCAGGTCTCCCAGCGGAACATTTTTTTCAATTGAACCGATAAGTGTCTGAGCATTTTTGTAAGTTCCATCGAACACGGGCCATACGCTATTATTGGATAGATCACCGCTGGGAATCCACCACCACTGTTCCCATGCAGTTGCGGGAGGATAATTTCCCGAAGGTTGTCCAAGAGCGTGAATATAACTTGCAGGTCTTGTCCATTTTATAAAATTGGCTTCATTTTCATAAATTTTTGCATTGTTCCACTGAGGATCAACATCTGTAATTGTATTGCCATACTTGAATTTAGGGAAATCAGGGCTGGCAAACATTTGAGCTTCCCTGCAATTCGTTGTATCAGGCGGCCAAACAAGAGGAAATAAGTAAACCCCGGGAAGCCCATTTGCTTTTGAAAATATATTCAGCTCAGTAATCAGGTCATAAAATCCCTGGGCTCTGTAATGTGCATTATACTGAACGAAATTCGGACGTACGCTGGGAAGAACTTCTCCAGTTAAAGTGTCTGCATAAATCAGGTTAGGCTTAGGCCTGCTTGCATCGCCGCCTGGCATAGGCTGCCAGTTATTTGCGTAAGCTTGAGTCTGTAAATCAAACATCAGGTTATTCGTCCAATATTGTTCCATTTTCTTAGTAGTCCAGTCAATTTGACTCTTGGTAAAAACGAAGGTATTATGATTAAAATTCACTACATTATTTACCATGTTACCGAAACTTCCCTGAAAAAGGTTCATACCGATGCAAACAAAAGTGTTATTTTCTACATATAGGGTATCAAGTCCAATTCCTGTAGTATTATCGAAAGCAAAGAAATGGCCATCGTTTGGACTCAACTGGTGACCATGGTCAATAACCTGATTATTCGTAAAATATGTTTTGATGTTGCCACCCTGTCCGTTAATACCGAGTGCCACACATGCAGGATGAAGTACACAACGGTCAATGATTATACGGGCATTAGTTTTACTTTGGACCAGGAATTGTTGAGCAACCTGGGCGGTAAGATCTGCATTGACAAAGTAGATGTTTTTAAGTGTAATATCACCTTTGGCATCAAACATTTTATCAAAAGCAACACCATTAACATCAGAACCTGTTTGGAGTGTTGCAGGCATTCCTCCTGCAACAGCAGGTTCACTACCAATAATCTGTAAATGATAATCAATATTTTCGATTGGCGCATCCAATCCATACCATTCGCCGGCGGTAAGCTGATAGATTTTGGTGCCGCCATTTGCAGCAATAGCGGCATTCAATGTACCCACACCGGACGTAACCACCAGAATATTCTGTGCAACGGTGTTCCCGATGAACAAGAACGTCAACAATGTAAGGATGTAAATTTTTCTCATTGTTTAAATCTCCTAGATCTTTAATTAGTGTTTAGAATTGAATTAGTTAAAAACATGTGCAATAATTAGGTTTTTGTTTTTTATCTCCTTTCCTTTTAGTTTAATAATTAATAAATTATGTATGTCCTTTGTTTTAGCTATCAGAATCTAAATCGTAATCCCAGGTCAATTGTCATGCCATAGTTCTCCTGGTAAGTCGGGCGCATATCACCTCTAAGTCTTTGTGATTCAGTGAAATCGCTAATGTTTGCAATATTTGCTACCACCTCAAATCCTTTTATTTTTCTAATTGAAAATTTCTGAGTCAATTGCAGGTCCCATCTATAGAAGTAATCCTTTTGATTGTCTAATCTTGGAGCACCCCGGTAATTTTTCCCCGTATATATTAAACCATTATACTGGAATGAAAGCCAGACATTGAATCCCTTTAAATTGAATCCCAACGAAACGTTCGCAATATTTTTGGGTTGATAAAGCATTGGGCCGACCGTAGTTGAATCGATTCTTGTGGCTACAGGACGTCCGCCCCCCGGAGGAGTAACATTTTGTATGCGGGTATAGGGATAAGTTGTTTGGGACTGAGTATAGGTATAGTTTGCGTTTAAGGTGAAAAAGTTAAAGGGTTTAGGCAAATAATAAAAGGACGTTTGCCATTCAAACTCAAGTCCCTGAACATAGGCGGTATAGGCGTGGTTTTCCCAAACTGTAACATTAACCACTGCGTTATCAGGGAACGGCTCAATTTTCGGGTCCCCTTTGATGCGTTGATAAGATCTGCTCCAGATTTTATCCTGCACTGTTTTATAAAAAGCAGTCACCGACAAGAGTCCTATCTTATTACCGTGTAAGGTAAACTGGCCATCGAAGTTGGTCCAGAGTTCAGGTCTTAAACCCGGATTTGAAGCAACGTAGGTAAATGGGGCCCAGCCGGTATTTACGTATGTGTTTGGGGATATGGAATTAAAATCCGGTCGGCTCAAAGTTTGCGTGTATGCAAAGTGCATATAAAACGACTTCATAGGTTTTATCCTGAGATGTATCATTGGCAGTATATATTTATCTGACCGCGTGGCTGATGTATCATCACCAGGGACAGGTTCAAAAAGCGTCGGAGGATATGTAGGAGGCAATGCATAGAAACCCTTCATGTCGGCATTTGTATTCTCATACCGCACACCAGGCAGGAACATAACATACTTACCAAAATTTATTTCCGACATTAGAAATCCAGCAGAGTAATTTTCCCTTATATCCTGGTCATTTAACATGCATCCGGGTACATCTTGCATAAAGCTAATATTTCTATAATCAAAGATAATGGGCAGAGCTAATGCAGGCCCCAGATCATAATAATACTTTGTAATATCATGCCACATATCGGTGAGCTGATTCAACCGGTCCATGTTAAAGCTATATCCAAAATTGTAGTCTCCGTTCAGAAAGTCATGTACCTGTTCATCGGCTAAACCAATGGCAGAAATATTATTCTGATTGTTTTTTACGATCCAATCCAACGAGTCTGCCAAAAATTGTGGTGCTATCATATTAACCGATGAATTGAAAGTACCACTACCTACCTGATCATCCCTGAACCTGTTCTTCACCCGGTACATGCCTCCGAATTTGACATTCCCGGTTACCAGTTCTCCTACCTTAAAAGGTACTGATACATTCAGGTAAGTAGTTAAGTTTTTATCTTCTGTTTTACTGTCAGTCTTACCAGATCCATTCAGCCAGCAATCCAGGAAGTTGCTGGGATCATCCGTAAACAAGGGAACGACTTCCGTCGGGTCCATTTTCCGGTGCTCGATATCCGTAATGGCAGAACTGGATGCACCATTAAACGTAAAACCCCAGGTTCTGGCATCTATGTTACCTGCATACCCCTGAGAATAAGAAATACCGTAATCCGTCTTAATGTTCAGAAATTTAAATTTGGATTCCCCGCTCAGGGACGTCTGCAGAATATTGCTTTTATTGTCGGGACGGCTTTCGAAATTATATCCTACGGATCCTGCTCCGCTCAAACCATAGCTTTTCGACTGCCGGTTGTAGTCATTCTGTGAGGTGTTATACATACCGTATAACATCAATGTGGTACCCTGCGATACCTTGTAATCGACGGATAACAATAACGAACGCCGGTAAATGATGGAAGAAATATTGTTTAAACTGACGCCACCAAGCAATATATCCCCTTCAGGATTATTGGAGTCTATCCCATAGCCGGCACTCATGGTTTGTATACTCCTGTTTACCCTTTCGGCATTAGCGGTAACCAATACACCAAGCTTGTTATTAAAAAACCGATTGCTGATTTCTCCCAAAAACTTATAATTGCCCCAATAATTATTCAATTGATTAAAACCACCTTGCGTCATTATATTGGCATGAAAGTTATTCGGCGCTTCCCGCAGTGTCAGATTAACAGTACCAGCCACTGAATTTGCATCCATATCGGATGTTAAGGATTTAATAACTTCCACGCCCTGCAAGGCATACTGCGAAATACCACTTACGCTGGTTCCTCTGTTTGAGCCATCTGTTGAAGGGAGCAGTATACCATTTAAGGATACAGAAGCATATTTTGGTTCCAGCCCACGGATTACCAAAGCCGCACCTTCGCCACCCGATCTTAAAACTGAAATCCCGGGTAAACGGCCGATCGCTTCTGTTGCATTGGCATCAGGGTTCTCCTGCAAACGGTCGGGTGCTACCACATTTTTAATCGTGTTGGAATTGATTTGTTGCTGCATGGCTTGTTTCTGTCCTTTGGTCTGGGCAGTAATTACAACTTCGCGCAAAGCCATCACATCTGTCCTTAAAGCAACATCAATTGACCTTTGATCTTTCACCGTTACCTTTTCGGTTACGCTGCCTAAAAAAGAAAAAACCAGTACCGTCCCAGGTCCATCTACCATAATCGAGTAACTGCCGTCAAGTCCTGTACTGGTACCTATAAGGGTACCATCAATTATGATATTCACGCCAGGAAACGGTTCTCCCGTTATTGCATCAGTCACCTTCCCGGTAATCCTCTGCTGGGGTTTATTTTGTGCAAAGACCAATGAAGAAGAACTGTACAGGACAAAAGCAATAAACAGTAGGATAGTTCTCATGATGTCTTAGTGATTTATTCTATAATAAACAATCATTATGATGAATATCGATTTAACAAAACCATGTGCATATTTTATTGCTAAAACTCAAAAACTCTTATAACAAGTGTAGTCAATATTTTTATACAACAATCGGTTAAAATCGGCTATCTTTTATACATTTTATACAATTCTTTAGACAAAATGACAGTTCCGTCCGGCTATTAGTCTCAAAAAATCCATTGGTTAGATTATTCGGAATTATTTGAGTTTCATTCCTGATCAGCAAATAGTTCATTCACAGGCATTTTCTCAAAAATGCAGAAGATGACCACGCTGAAATCAATGACAAAAAGAGTAATGTTCAACGATTTCAAATCGAAAAAACGCTTAACTCTGTTCATTAATCAATATATCAGATAGTTATTACTATTTCAAATTACAACAACCGAGCATTACTGATTTCGCTATACGACTTTATGGGGTTGGTGTGCCTGTTGTGTAATCAATGGCTTGTGCCGGGTACCACCAGGGGTAATTTCAAAAATGCCAATCCGATACTTCGGCGCATATGGCTGTAACTGTTTTCTCCGGGAGCATCGTATAGCAGCGCCAGCCTGTATTGTGCAACTGGTCTGTTATCAAGATATTTCGGAGGCATGAGCGCATCTGAAATTTTAATCGCCGACGGTCTTCCTCAGCATGGCCACCCTCTTGCCATGTTCAAACGGTCCCCACGGGCTTTTACTCCGGCCGATGGATTGCATGTGCAGGTAGCGCGAACCGCCTTCGCCCATGGTGACATAGTACCATCCATCGGCTTTGAACAGGTGCGGCCCTTCGGTATCGTCGCCAGCCAGGCCCTTGGAAATGCTTTTTAGATGTCTTTATCAGTGAATTCACCGCGACGGGTATAGTATACTTTGCCATCCTCATCGAAATAGAGGCTCGGATCAAACACGGGCCTGTCGATGCAGATGGGATCGCTCCAGGGGCCGGCATAGATCTCCGGTTTGTTATTGTTTTTGTCGGGAAAATAGTGCGCCGGGCGGGTCAAACAGTGCCCGATCAATTTCCAGTTAATCAGGTCCTTGCTCTGATATACCGGCACCCCGGGATACAGGTAGGAGCTGCTGGTGATCATATAATAATCCTCCCCCACCCGGCAGATGCTCGGATCGGGCGACCGCGAGGGTCGCCCCTACCGTTACTGGGCTAATGAGTAATAAATGAGGGCTTCGAGGTTGATGGCACTTTCCCAGGGGCGGCAACGGGTGCCGTAAGGTTGGTCGTTCAGATAATATTCGGCCCACGATCCTCTCTGATCTAAAACAGATAATGTTTTGCTATAAATGGTTAATGATTCCGGCAGGTCGAGTTTCGTGAGGGCCGTAAGCAGGAAACCATAATCATAGCCCACCGTTCGGGGCTCATCTTTCCGGTTAACTATTTCCAGCACCGCCGGTTTTAGCTGATCGTATGGCATGATGCTGAAATTCATATAAAAAGGGGCCAAAGCCACCGACAGCAGGTTATACGCCTTTGGTACCGCGCGGGGCAATAATCCTTCGGAAATACAATTGGCGCATACATACCGGTCATTTTCATTACGCTCGGTCCATACAATTCCCTGATATTTGGTCATCAGGCAATTAGTACCCCCATTTTCACAGACGCCATGCCTGAATCGGGGCAGGTCTGCTACCCTCGCCCGCTCCGGATTGTTCGTCCATAGTACGCCATCGTGCCAGAAATTATTCTTGAAATTGGCTTTTACACGCGCCACAAGTGCCTTGTTTTCAGCAATTACCTCTTTCGTCCACCGCTTTTGAGTACTAACCCAATCGAGGTATTTTTGTCCGCTTTCAACGAACAGCATGGTGGCTTCAGTTGAGCCGTCGTTAAGGGCCGAGCGTGGCAACATTCCGCCGGCCACGTATGTTTCGTCGCCGTTAAAGGGCAACATATCCTTTACCAGCCATTTTTTCTGGCTGTTAAATGCCCAGTCGAGCATCGGGGCTATCGTCACCATGAAGGCTTCATCATGAGTAGCATTCACCAAATCAAATGCCTGCAGGATCAGGTAGCCCGTGCTCTCCACCTCGTCATTTTCGTGTATATGAAAAATTCCGTCGATACCTATCGCTTGCGCATTGTGAATAAAACCATATTTTTCCCAGATATGCCAGTAGAAGTTGAGAATCGACTTTGCTTCATCAGTTAAGCCAAGTGCCAGCAAACCTCTTGATACGCCATATTGATCGCGCACATAACCAAGCGGATAGGGATAGCCGGCAAGGACAGCCCCCTGTATGCTTTGCTGGGTCTTCAGGAGCACGGCAACATCGTCAATAGTTTGCAGCAGTTTTGAGCGGGAAGGTGTTGCAGGCGGAAGAATATCAGTGAAGTCCTTCCTGCTTTTGGTGAAATTTTCCCAATAACGGTTTGTCCGGGTTAACAGGGTTTCCGGGGATGTTTCCAGAACTTTCCGGGTATTGGTCATCACATCCGGATATTCGGGCCCGCCGATCAGGTATAGATAGCTTTCGCCGGGTTCGCAAATAATATCGATCATACCGGAACCCGGAACCGATTCGATTTTTGCCTTCCCGGAAGTAAGGATCTGACTGTAGAGTATCCTTGGATAAACATAAGTCTGATAAATCGTTGTACCGGGGGGTACGATCAAAAGCCGGCCATTTACAGCCTTGCTAACGTTCAACCGGCTGCTGTTATCAATAACCTGCACATACTTTTCCAGTTTCACCCGGAACGAAATCCTGCTTTTGGTTTGAATATGACGCACAAAACAGGGAATTTCGGCATCCACGAAATCGACCATTTCACCGGTTTCATTATTCCCATTCAGCAACGTATGGGTCCAGATTGCCGTTCCCGGTTTTCTAACAGCTTGTGAGCTGGACTTTTCATCTTTCATCCATTCCAGCTTGAGGAAAGAGGGTGTGGAGTATGGTCCCGTGTATGCGGTTACAATATCCGGCCCCTTTTCATAAATGCACATTTTTCCGTTGCCCAACGAGTGAACAGGGTCTAAGTCCGAAACTGGTATTAATCCGGAGGATTGGCCAGGTTTCCATACAGGTAATTCCTGTTCTATTATTCGTTGGAGGCTGGTTGGACTACCTTTCAGCAGATAAAGATTTCCCTCCATCACTTTTCTCCGATCATTGGGGCAATTCTGCTCCGACATGATCACACCCATGCTGTTCTTTTTGAGAAAAACTGAGGATGCATTTTTAAATGAAAGTGCAAGGCAGTAATCCAATTCAGAATTGTATAAAACAATGATTCCTGGTTGTACTCCAAAGCTCAATTCAGTGGTTTCAAAGGTTGTGGTTTTTTTAACATTAAGGCATTCAACTAATTGGCCATTTTTATATACAAAGGTTTTAAACTTGCCAGCAAAGAGATTTGCATCGATCTCAAGTTCGAATTTTGGTGACCTGATCATATTATCAGTTTGATTGTTTTGCCACCAATACTGAAGAGCCACCTGATCTTCAAAGCCGGTAACCCTTGCTCCTGAAAGTGTATCTTTTACTGAATTGCTGTACCAAAATGATTTTCCGTTGCTTTCATTCCATTTCATCGGGTTGGAGAAAATCTGGTTATCGATTTTTAATATAACCGGGAGTTTTTCAAAAGGATTATTGATTGAAACTTCAGCTTTGGAAGATTGTTTAGGTTGGATTTCAATCCGTTTGTGATTCGGGAAAGGTTCATCTGATTTTATCCTGAATTCGCGGGCTTCACCGTTGGTGCGTACCAAAAAAACAACTCCAAACTTTCCGTCTTTGTCACAAAACAGCTGCATCCCATCGAACGGGTTGTTATGTTCCATGTGTACAAATTCCCAATTATCGCCAATTTTTTCATACAAAGCAGGATATTTATAACTTTTCAGGCCGGTAGCGATTATAGGCAAAATATTCAGCCCACCCTTCAGCGTAAATTGAGCCTCATTATTTTCTACCTGAATGGTTGTTGGCAAATTGTTTAAAACATAACCTTTCTTTACAGCGACAACCTGGGGTTGATCTTTTCCATAGGCAATGATCTCGCGCGAAGGCGTTTTTGCGCCGTTAACCTCACCATAGGGCAACCAAAATCCGGAGATAGTAATCTCATCGCCCGGTTTCAAAACGAGTCGGTCAGTTGATGGCACGAGACTAAAACGAATATCCCCTTTATCTAATTCCGGAGTGTAAACTTTGTGTTCATTAACAGTTGTATCCTTTGGTTCGACGATATGTGTTTTTTGCTGAATGGAAAATGCAGGCTTAATTCCGCTGTTCGACTTAAAGTTTCGGATCATGATGCCGTTTGAACCTTTAGCTTCGCCAAACACGGCAGCAAATGAGTTCTCCGACGAGATTTCTGTCCCTTTTACACAGAATGGACTAAGATTAAAATCGATAGGTTTGGTAATGGTATTTCCGGTGCCATCGGTAAAGGCATAATTTTGATAACGTAGCGATTGTTGTGCTGAACTGATGTCCAAAAAGCGAAAATTGGCTTTGGCATCTACAATTGTCAGAGGTCGTAACACTTTATAGCGGGCTGTAAAAAAGCTGCGCACTTCATCATCCTGCGGTACCTCCCATATATCCAACAAAAGCTGAATACAACTATCCGAAGAGAGGTACTCCATCTCTACATTGCACCAATTAGCGCCGGTACTTTTGTAGGTGGTTCCCCGATATTCTGAATAGTTCCATTGTTTGCCGTCATAATAGGTGAGAAAATTATGCCCTGCCACATTATCGTGCTGAGGTTGTCCACCCCAAAAAGTTTCCTGACTCATCGCCCTGAAATCACCAATCGAAATACCGGTTTTGTGACCAAATTTGTAGGGAATATAGCAAGTGGTTTCTGTTACTCCTGTCGACGAATGAAAATAATCCATGAAAAATCCGAGCGAAGACCAGTGTTTAGTCATGTGCCTTCCCCAGTTTTGGTACAAGTGAAGTGAGCTGATTTCCAGCTCTTCATAGGGTTCCAGGCACAAGGGAAAAAAGGTTTCACTGAAAGCGGTATCCTGCGGATTATAAAAAAGCTCCTCTTTTTCACCATCAAAATTTTTACTTACCTGAACCAGAATGGGTAAAGGATGGCCGGTTTCGTCAAGCAGCACGCCACCCTCAACGATACCTTCACCTTTGAGTGTTTTATGGCAGATATAAATCTTGCGCGGAGTTTCATCATTTTTTACTTTAAAACTAACATCTTCATATCCGTTAGGCTGATCAAAATACTGTCGCTGAAAGCCCTCAGCAGTTTCACTTCCTATCGTATAGGCGCCTTTTCTGCGATCGTAAGAGACAGATGTTAACCCCTTTTTTAAGACAAATGCATTATCCTGAAGGGGCTGGGTTTCACCAAATATATCAAAGTTAAAATATTGAGCCTGATCCTTTACCAAAGCTTTGGCCGTAAGAAGGGTTTCGGTTTTTCCTTTGACTCCTATTGTTGAAATATCTGCATTTGCAGAAGAAAAGAGTTTGATTGATCCTTTGATTTTTTCGGGATAGCAATAGAGTACAATTTCTGCTTTCATGGGTAAGGAAGTTCCTTTCTTATCGGTAAAAGTCATATCAAACCAATGGATCTCACAATAATATGGGCCGCGCCGGTACAGGTTGATTCTGGTTTTGCTCCGGCTGTTTTGCGAGGAATAAACATTGCCCTGCTGATCCGAAACCTCGAAAAAGAGCCAGGGTTTTGAAGTGCCGCTATCGTACAAAAGATTGGGGGGAAGCAGATCGCCGGTAAGCTGATAATCGGCAGCTAAGATTTCAAATGCGTCACGATCTCCGTTCGTATACCTGACTTCCAGATCAGGCCGGTTTTTCAGCTGCTGATATTTAAAATCGTTCTTCCAATCAACAACTGACTCCTGGGCGGCACCGGTAAAAATCGATGCCGCCAGAAACACAAGAATTATAGGGATACGGAATCTAATCATGGTTATTTTTTATTATCCAGAACCGAATAGATATTTAACGCAATCGGATCAGGGTAGATAAACATGCCGCCATAATTGCCAGTGGTGCTGTTGTGTGTATCGGCGTAGCAATAGTCAAAGTCACCCTTCAGATAGTTTTCATAAGTGGTGGGAATATTGTGCGGGCGCCAATTGTTCTCGGTATGGACGATTATCCACCTAATGGCAGCAACGGTAATTCCTTCATGGAAACGCTTCCAGTCCATTTCCGGGTCAATCTGATCCCAACGTATACCACGACTTGTGGACTCGGAAAATACCGAAAGCACTTCCCATTGCACGTGATCCCTCACCCAGTTTGCAAAATACCAGTCGCTTGAACTGAGCACCGGCTTGGTATTGTATATCATCTTAACGTCAGCAGGTTCCCAGAGGTGGGTAAAAGGTAGAATGGTTCTCATCCAATAAATGGATTTTTCCTGATACCGCTCATCGCCAAATGCCTTAAAGCCTTCATAATAGGCAAGTGCAGCATGGCCTGCAGACAGGAGGTTCGGTGCATGCAATGGCGTTTCCCAAAAATCACCGCCTTCAGGCCGTTCCATTATCATGCAAAATTCCAGTGCTTTTTTGGCTGCCTCCTGATATACCACTTTTCCCGTTTCCCGGGCAATATCCAGCAGGGCAAGGGCCGGAACCACAACAATATCCAGTGCATTATCAAAGGCAAGACCCATAGGCTCAATAAAAGAGGTAGCCACCCTGAAGTCATCCTTTCTGTAATGCCGTCCGTCCGGGTCAAAATAAAAGGAGCCGTCGGCTTGCTGAATGCTGATTAATTCATCCCCCTGTTTTGTCAGCCTGTCCATATCAGCAGTCTGGTTTTTCTTAGGACCGGCACCGGTTTGAGAACGGCACCAATCGACCTTTGCCTGCAATTCCTTAGTCAGCGCGGTTCCTTTGTTCTCTTTGATATACCGGTCGAGAAAGGCTGGAACGGAGGGACCGATCTTGTCCTGTGCCCTTTGTTTGATCCCAAAACCCTCTCCTTCGTGCCATAGATTGGTATTGTATGCATTAGCGATCTTATCGAGGGTTTCCTTGAAGCTCCATCTGGGTTCGGGCGGTTGAGGCAAGCCATGCCGTTTTACCCAGTCGAGCATGACATCCAGGCTACGTCCCTCACTCAACCAGATCTCAGCATCGAAATTGATCATCTGGCCGATCTTAAATTCGAGTGGCATTGAGGCATATACCTCATTTTCATGCCCTTCCATGGTGGCATCGGGGATCATAAGTCCCATCAGGCTGTTGTTCATCCGGTCGATAAAATTAGGTGTAGCAAAAACCGGTTGCGGCCGGTGGGACCGATAGTTGAACCAGCGGGTGGCTACCTGGTTGGGATCCCAGGAAAGACCTATTCCGGTTCCTTCATAGCTCAGGGCCATTAAGGGTGCGGTAACCTTATAGGGATGCGGTACGGATCGCAGGGCCCATGGATCCTTGAACCAGTCGATTCCGCTCGACCACTCGTCTCCCATCACCCACTCCACACCGGGAATCATGGAATCATCCTTTTTGATACCAAAGCTGGCTTCGCCAACTTTAAGCCAGGGTCCGCGGACATACTTGGCATAATAGTTTCCGGTGGCCGTGAGCCTGTATTGCAGATAGATCAATGGTTTGCCCTTTGCAAGAGTAAGAGTCACCTCGCCAGTTATGGCAGGTTCGGTGAACGGATAGCTCATCCATTCTTCAAAGGAGGTCCCTATGAGGTTTTTTCTGGCCACAACCGATTTAACCTTGAAAATCAGGCTCTCACCATTTTCCCCTGTTTTACGTTCCACATTTTCTGCTTCAAACCGCATAGGGATATCCTGGTCGCGCAGCATGATCTCGCCGAGGTGATCCAGCACTGCCATTAATTTACCTGACGGGGTTGAAATTTCGCCCCATCCCCAGCCCCCTATGCGCCTGAACATTTGCAGCTGAATCTTATCGTTCTTTAGCAGAACGGATTGATTCGCATAGTTTGTTCTTTTGTAATCCGGCTTTACACCTGTCTGTATTCCAGGCTGGTCTGCTGTTTGTGCAGATGAATTGCTGAGCAGGAAAGGAAGCCACAACAATCCGATTAGGAATAATACTCTGTTTTTCATTTGAGGTTGTTTTTGTATAATAACTTGTTTAATATCTTTGCTGTAACCGTTTATTCGGATATCTTAGAGAATGGGAATGGAAATAACCAGCTTTTCTTTTACCACAACGGTTCCTTTTTTCGAAGCATTCATTTCTTCAGGTATATTGATGGTTACCGGTTCAGGGGTTTTGATCTCATATTCGATTCTACTGTTGATAATTGCCAGGTAGGACTGCCCGCCCACTGGTGGCAATTTGACCAGCGGGTGTCAAAAACTTCGATCCATGTGGTGCGGTCATCTTCCAAAGCCCATCCCCAGCATTTCCGGTACTGGTCGAGCACAAAGTTTATTTCACCCTGTTCAATAAGTACCTCGAATGCAAAATGAGAAAAATAGGGAGTTATAAGTTGTGGATTATTTGCGGCGGGATCGCTCAGGCGAGGTGCTGACGGGTTATTCGGGAAACAATTCAGGATGTGCTTTTTTATATAGGCAACGGCTTCGGGTTGATATGCCGCAGGAATAAATCCGGCAAGCATGCCATCGTTCCGGGCACATTGTGCACTTTGTACCAGTCCCCTGCGGCAAATGCTGATATCAGAAAAACCGGCTGCACCTATCCGCATTCCGACGCCCATGTCGCCCAACCATTGTCCTCTTTCACGGGTAGGATTGTCAATGAGTGCATCTTCGGAACAGGCTTTGTAGGTTTCTATGCCCGTTCTCCATATTTTATTCAGGAGTTCATCGTTGCAGCGGAAATCACCCTTGGGTTGATCATAATACGTGCGTTCAATGAACTTCTCCTCAACAAACTTAATTTCTGTTACCGGGGCAAGGATATGTACTTCCACAAAGCGTCCGCCTTTCGGATGTACTGGGAAAAACTCCTGCCGGCCGCCCCGGGCTACAAAATGATCGAGATTGTATGAATCGCTCGCCGAAAGTGTGATCCATGGTGCTACCCGGCCATGGCTCAAAGACTCGCTGTAAGCGAACTCAACCACGGCACCTTCGGGCAGGTCCATCACGAATTTTGGCCGGGCCAGCCTTACACGGCCGAGGTCATAACGTTTCCACACTCCCTGGGGAGGTAGTTTGTCACATGCCAGGTCGCGCAGAAAGAAACGAGCGGAAGGATTATCTTTCTCATATCCATATATTTCGGCCAGTTTACCTTCGGCGATTACCTTCGGGATTATTTCCAGTGCTTTTACGTTGCCAATTTTTGATCGGGAAAATGCTCCTAAATCACGTTTTACTTCAACCGGGATTTTCCACTTCGAGTCGTCAAAATTTATGGTCTGCCAGTTTTCAGGCAGCTTCCGTGTATCCACCCACTCTACCCATCCAAGCTCCGCGTTAATGCGGAAATTGGTGCGTTCAAATCCATTCAACTGCTCACACTTCCAGATTATGGGAATTTCATTGTCCTGTAGCAGCAGCCTGCAAAGGAGAAAGGGTTGAATCACCTTAAGAATTCGGGTTTCGATGCCTTCATAATGAACCTGAACGGCGATCAGGTGATCCCCCTTGCTTAAAGTCACTTTTTTCGACTGGTACTCGGGATACGCTGAGGTATAACGGTCAGGACCCTCGTAGAAATATTCCCCGTCGAGCCAAACCACATACCACGATGCACCGGATAATTGAATGTCCGCCAGTCCATCGCCGGCCAGGCTGAATATGCCGCGGAATGCAACATGGGTATCTGTGGATGTATCTTCAGATTGCCAGATGAGGGATGGATTGTTCGGGCTGACTTGACCTGAAGCTGAACACCCGGCACCGTGGATTGCTGTCAGAATCAGACAGACTAACCAGTAAGAAAGAATCTTATCCATGACAAGTCATTAAATGATTTGACAATTAGTATCTGAAAAGATCAGCAAATCTTCACCACCTTAATCCCCAGTATTTTACCCAGCTTCCCGATGTTATCCGCGATATGTTCCACCCCAATGGCGCAATGATGGGCCGGGCCTTGCTTCGACCATTGGTTCATAAACTCACGGGCACCCGTGGAAAAGCGATACCGGCTGTTGGTATTCCCTATTTCAAGCACTGTACCGGGAACCGATTCACCTTCGGCGGTCAATAGAAAAACACTGTCAAGGTCTTCAACAACAGACAACAGGGTTACCGGTCCATGTTTTACCGTCATCTGAATGGAAAGTCCTTTGCCGGGTTTACCGTGATAAACCGGAAGCGGAACCAGTTTCACGCGTCCTTCGGCAATTATGGGATGGGCCGGACCATCATGACCCAGCATTATGATATCATCCTTAAAATCCATCAGATAGAATTCGGAGAAAGAGCCTCCTGCCCCGAAGGAAGCCATGATTTTCATCGCCTGTGCATTCTTTACATCACATTCGCCGGCAACTGGTATATTTTTTCCTGTTAGCAGCGTATTTCCGGCAATTACCGAGGTGGCTATATTTTCATAATCATTCCCCGGTGCACCTTCATAATAATAAGCCAAAGAAGTAAGCTTATGCTTTTCCACCAGTTTATCCAGGGCTACGGAGGTCCGGGCAGCCCGATCAATCTCATCTGAATCACATTCCGATACAACATCAAATGATGAACGGAACTCACTTAACTTTTCCCGGACCTCAGATGGTGTGGCTTCATCACGGTATTGCTTCAGTTCACACATCTCTAACAGTTCGAAATGCGTACCAAACACGGCTGCCTGCCGGGTCAGATCGGTATAAACATCCAGCATTCCGCAATAATAATGGCCGAGAACACCCATCCGGTTGCTGCGCATGTCGGCAGCCACCTTAGCTGCTAAAACCCACGCTTCAATTTCTGTCCAAGCCTTCTTATCTTCGAGGTAACCGGTTACAAAATCATATCGTATTCCGGCACGGTTAAATACACTGGCTATTTCAGGAACCGAGCAGGCCTGGCAATGCTCAAGCCATACACCCGTCATTTTCCCGCGGTCGCCCAATGCGTTAAATGCTGCGTAATCAAGTTGCGGTACAGGCTGGAGGTTAAGGATAATCACAGGCACCTTAACTTTTTGGGCCACAGGCAAAACAGAAGATGACAATGCATAGGTGGAAACATAGAGAAAAACGATTTCCACATCGCTGCTTTTAAGAAAAGCAGCAGCGGTCTGCGCGTTCTCCGGATTATCCACCATGCCAGCATCAATAACCTCCACACCAAAACTGCTGATCTTGTTTTTGATTTGCTGCTGGTAGTTCAATAGGTTGTCGAGTAACCCGCTGAATTGTCCCCAATAAGTGTCCAGCCCGATACCGAATAGTCCAACTTTTATCATATCGCTATTATTAAATAAAGTAATTTATAGAGGTTTTCTAATTCCTTATTCACTTGTCTTGTTTATGGAGATACTTCCATCCCTGTTCCACTGCAATTCCTTAATTTCAAAAAAGTGCAGGCCGTTTTTCTGGTGTGAAATATAGGACATGTACCATTTGCCGTCATCCTGGTAAATCTCACTGGCTGAAACACCGGCCATCAGGACCATCTTTTCCACTGGCAGTTCTTTCCAACCTTTTACCGGCTGTTGGCTGGTTGCATAAACTATCCCATGCTTGTAATTGGTATAGATGAGATAATACAAGCCATTATTCCTGACCACAAAAGGGGATTCCGGCGGAGTGGTGAGACTGTGCTTAAGCCTGACAAAACCCTCATCTTTCCAATTAAGCAAGTCTTCAGAGGACGAAATGCCCATGCAGTATTCCGACTGTCCGTTTTCAGCATTGATTTTTGTGGCAGTATAATAGCAATAAAACACACTTCCGTCCTGCAGGATCATCGGATCGCGGCAATCTGACCACTTATCCGCATTCCATATTCCCCAGGATCCTGGTGATATCACTGGGTTTTTTTCGCTCCGTTTCCAGTTGTACAGATCGGTGGAAGTGGCCAGGCAAATGGCCTGGCAAACGTTTTTATTGACTCCGGCATAAAACATGTAGTAGATGCCATTGTGCTCAATAATATGGGGCGCCCAAACCTGGTATTGATCCCAACCGGTTGCCGGACATTGAAGAACCGGATCTTCTGTCTTCCAGTGTATGAGATCCTGGCTGACGGCATGTCCGAAATTGAACAAGGGATATTCCGGCCAGTTGGTCACAGCAGTCCCTCTGATATAAAACAGGTGGTGCAATCCGTCTTTTTTAATCAGGGCATGGTCCACCACATACCCGCCCGGTTCGGAATATTTTCCTTCAAATGGATCCTTACCAGAGGATAGCGTATTGATTAATTCTTCAGCATACGCCACCATTTCGCGTGGCTGATCAAATCCTGCCCAGCTCCATTCATAGCGGCCTGTCGGAAGCAGGTGGAAAATCGTCTGCTCTGCGCGGTTCAGCAATTCTTCAATAATCCCAGCTGTTTTATACTGATCTGCAACGGATATATTTTCAAATGAAACCATCCGTACATGCGTGAGACTATTCCTCAATGATGCTATATGCCTAAGGATTAACGTATCAGCGGACATTGACAGGTTTTCCTGGGCCCTGACGCCTCCGGCACACACAACTAAAAAAGCTAAAACAAGGAATATATAGCAGGTCCGTTTAACTCCACCCTTGTTCTTCATGGTTACATGGGTTTTAATTACAGAAAATCTGAAATATCTTATTGTGATCAAAACTAAAATTCTTAGCCATATGGTGCAATTCACATTTTGCACCTTTCTTTACATTATTTAACCCTTTTACCGGCACAGTTTATAGCCAATAATCTTTGAGTCATCCATTTAATTCCTCCAAATTTTTTATCTTTACGTAATTCTTGTAAATTGAAAGTATGGATGCATTCTTCAAATACCTTACTCCGGGAGAAGATGATGTCAATTGGGGACTCTACCTGAATGTAGCTGGCAAAGCAATTATTACGCCGGGAATCATTTATCCAAGCCCAAGCCACCCGAGTGGTTACCATTTTACATGGGACAAAGGAAGGATCCTTCATGAGTATCAAATTGTTTATGTTACTGAAGGTAATGGTACCTATGAGGATGCTTCAGGAGTGTACCCTATAAAATCAGGTTCATTACTAATCATTCAACCCGGAATGTGGCACCGGTATAAACCAGATAACAGTACAGGGTGGACAGAAAACTACGTTGGATTTAACGGCCTGATGGCAAAGCATATTTTCAGCAATTCGCAGCTGACTGCCCTTAAACCTGTAGTTTATATTGGTAACCGCGAGGAATTCATTGACACCTATTATAAGATTTACGGATTTGTAAAGGAAGAAAAACCAGGTTTCCAGCAGGTTTCAGCAGGCATGGTCATGAAACTGCTCGGATATCTTATCTCTATTGATAAACAGCTCAGTTTTGCTGAAACACGGATTGAAAAGATCATCCAGAAAGCCTGCTTTCTGATCAGAGAAAATGTTGAAAAGGAGATTGATTTTAAACAATATGCCGAAAACAACAATATCGCTTATTCCTATTTCAGAAGAATGTTTAAAATTTATACGGGACTCCCTCCGGCTAAGTACCAGCTGGATCTAAAAATTATCAGAAGCAAGGAATTGTTGCTATCAACCGATAAAATTATCAAGGAAATCTGCTATGAGGTGGGATTTGAATCAATATATTATTTCAGCAGACTTTTTAAAAATAAAATCGGCATTTCCCCCTCCCGGTTCAGAACAGCAGCCCATAATCATCCCGGAAGAAAAAAAAGTTAACAACTGATGCATCTTGCATCAATTTAAGCAACTGTTTTATACCCTTATCATTTACTCCAGATACACCGGTAATTGAACCGTCGGTTCGGTGCAGCGTCGCCATTGACGCAAAGGGATATCGGATCTTTCAGGTCTGCCGGATTGTCACTCCATTTGAAATCGAAGGTGAAGGCATTGCCTTTTAATCCGAGAAGGTTGCGTGGTATGGCCACTTCAAGCGCATTCCCGTTATATTTATAATTCAGTTTTGCCTTTTCAACCCAGGGATTGCCGGGATTGTTCGGATCATAACCCATCAGGGTGGTGGTTTTTTCATCAACTACCTTTTTGTTGATGAGATAATCATAACCATACCATCCGGTAGTGGGATCCTGGTCGGCATCAATCAGCAGATACATCCAGTTTTCACCTGTATGCGGACTGAGCGCTTTGTCGGTCTCTGCATAGAAATAGACTTTATCCTGGTCAACAGCCACTTTACAGGTTACAATATCATTGCGGCCAGAATTGTTAACATAATGCAGTCCGCCGTAACCCTTGTTGTCGCGGTGGAAAGTATCGCCACGGGTATCGCGGTATTCGGTCATCACCGTTTTCCAATCGGTAAAATCACCATCTATTTTCACGCGATGCAGTCCCTTCAATTCCGGAATGGGCCGCAATCCTTTGTATCGACGGATATTCTGTGCCATTTGCATATAGTAATTGTCGGTGAAGCCGTCTTTCATGGGTTGAATGCAACGGTTGAACTCAGCATTGTACTGATCGACAAAAAAGTACAGGCTCTTTCGACGCATAAACGGAAAGGAAATGCCGTCCTGGGGTGGATACTTTCCAGCGGTCCACTCATTCCAGTCGTTGAGATAAAGAAATTGCGGATCAGCCTTTAGCGCCTCGTCCCAACGATCCTGAAAGTAAATACCGTAATCCTGAGGATTTTTTACTGTTTTTCCCAGCCAGGGAACATAGGCTGAAACAGGCAGGTCATATTCATTTAACTCTGGCTCATCATTTTCACGGGTCCAGGATTTTCCGACCAGGCTGGAGGGATGCTGTGCAGGGGTCACTGCAGCTTCCTCTTTTTGGCCGTTGTGCAACGAAACCAGGTTCATGGGATCCATTGCTTTTACCTTGTCGTTCCCCAGGTCATACCCGAAACTCCAGTTGTCTTCCGTTCCAATGAAGCGTTTTCCGGCCCATTCATAATACCCCCACCACATGTTTCTCAGCGTAAAGTAGCTCTTCACTTCCCGGGTGTAATCTTCATAAAATTCTTCCGTATAATCGGGATCACCGTAGTGGGGGTGATTCCTGTCTGTTTTGGCTGCTGCATCATAATGCGGATTGGGATGTTTCACACCCTGGCCATTGGCATCAACCTCCGGAGTATTGTTATACAGTAAAAGTGGCTTACCGTCCCAGTAAAACCAAAGGTCTTTAAACCGGTCGGCTTTGTATATTTTATCGTACAAATCCTGCACAACCGTGATCACCGGACCATTAAATGCCCAAAAACAGAATTGCGGCACTTTGTTTCCCTCGGCTTTCATTTTCCGCATCGTACTAAAAAGTACATCCCATTCGTCCCAATACCTGACAGCATTGGTAACGTCTATTACCAGCACATCAACACCAGCATCAGCAAGCATCGACATATCCTTACGGATAACATATTCGTCTTTACTCAGAAAATATCCCATCTCGGGTTCGCCCCAATGATAAGAGCCTTCCGTCCACAGGGGATGTTTAGGATCCAGGCGTGCATTCGGATCGCCGGCAAGCACCTTTGTAACATCTGCATTATACGGACTTTTCATGTTGGCAAGATTATCGCTGTGCCAGGTGATATAAAAGATACTGACCACGCGACGCTGGTCCTTTTTAACCGGACCAACCATTTCAAAAGAGGGCATTTTTCGTCCAAGCGCATCGGATGCCACCCAGGTATCAGAATAGAGATCCCTGTAATATTGCTGGGCAACTAACGGGATTGAAGACCATAGGGCAACCGCGATTAACAGGAATAAAATGTTCCGAAAAAACAATTTTTTCTTTTTCATAATATCAATCTTTTTTACTGTTAAAAACTATAGAATAAGCTGTGATATAATCAGTTAAATTCATTCATAAACCCGTAAACAATCCAGCGATATTTTACCAGATTTCCCCTTGACAATAATGGCATTCTTCTTTTGGGTAAGCCCTCGCATTGAGTACACGACTGCACTTTTCTCAGGAGTTTCAGAGTGAATATCTATTTTACCCACGATTGCACCATTAACAATGATTTCAGCCTTTCCCAAAGCGGGCATTCTGGGGCAATACAGATCAAAACCGCTTCCCGTGAAGCTCCACTTGGCTAGCGCAGTATCAATTTTTGATATAGCACCAATACCATAAGTGAAAAGCGGGTTTTTTTCAACCGTCTCCCAATCTTTCAGATTTGATCCGGAATTACTCAGGCCTTCGGTATACAGCCAGTTGATGAACCCCGGATAATTTCTCCCGCTGACAATAAATGACCGCACATCAATACCGGATCTTTTCATGGCAAAAAGACCGCAATTTCCGTAGTTAATATTTTCTAATCCTCCCTGCCACAATACTTTATTATCCATCGAAATGATGGTTTTCCGGCAGCGATGCTGAATCTTCAAAGTATAAAGTTCTTCAATATCAAGCTTACCTTTGCTGATCGTATCAGTCCGTCCGTCGGGGGAGGCATTTAACAAAAACCATTGATCCTCAACTAACTGAAACCTGGTATTTGAAGTAAACATTAGCGGATGCAATTCAGCGTCTGCTTTCGGGCGGTCCGGCCCAACCGGAGCCTGATAATTCCAAACAAACGCGATTTCGCCATAATAGGAAAAGGTTGATTCGATATCCGGCTGATTGTAAAATCCGGGGATGGCTGTAAACGAAGGAGCACCGTGCCCGGAAAGCACAAAACCTGAATCTCTGTGCAGTTTGTTCCAGTCAACAGAGGCTAAATTGATCGTTCCACGGTTTTCCTGATCCCGGCTGGGATACATAACCTTAAATACATCATCTTTATTGACAAAACCAGAAAATGTTTGCCCCCATATACCCTCATATTCATTCTCCGCATTGATACTGTGCCAGATTGAACCCTCCTGCCACAATTCCCATTTTTTCGGATTCATTGTTTCATTACCTGCTACCCTGAAAATACATTGAAAATTCCTGTTCTTTGCAACTGAGGTAGCCGGAGCATATAATGTGTCTTTATATTGAAAAACAGGAAAGTATTCCATCAAGGAAGGATGGTATTCATCTGATTCACAACTGACAACGAGAACAGGTTCCGACCAGGGACCTTCAGGGGCCGGAGCCGACATGGCGGCGAGTCCCCAGCTGAAGTATGTACCAGAATCCAGGTCGAACAGAAACAACCATTGATCGTTTGATTTAATGAGTGTTCCGGCATAACACCTGTTGTATTTTCCCAGCCAGGGGTTGCTGTAAAAGTATCCGTTGGTGATAGCAGGCTTACTGAAAATTGCATAGGGTCCTTCAGGTTTATCTGAGACTGCTACTGCGAGACCACCGTTCATGATATTCTTAATATCCCATGTGAATCCTGTCGTGACATAATCAAGTCCCATATAATATTTCCCTTCAGAATATACTACCGATACATCTGGTGCTATACTTACCGGACCGGCCTGACCATCGAGTATCACAGCCTCTTCCTTAAAAGCAGAACCTTTATATTTCCATGTCTTGCCTTTATCTTCAGAAGAATAAACGACACAACCTTTACTGATATCCAGGTTCTTTTTATCCGTGCTCATAGCATAACCTGTGCGGTATTGCCCGGCAAAAATGTATTGATTCCCCGAAACCGGGTCTTCAAAATAATAACCATTCACAGGCCAGTTAAAAGGAGGAGATCCCCGCTGAACCGGATTTTTCTCATACCTTTTAAAATTATCAAACGAAGGGTCGCCCAACACCGGATGCCTCATCCATGCCTTGCTTTGCGACTGCAAGGCAAAATCGGTTCCGGGCAAAACTAAATCATGCATTACATTCAGCCAGGTTGTATAACTCTCTCCGTTTTTGCCGGCACTTGCATAATCAACCAATGCCACTTTCCTCCCGTTGGTCGTTTCTACCAAACCATAAAACCAAAAATCTTTGTTTTTCTCAAAAACAATTTTCTTCACGTTCGAAGCTTCCATTTTGTATCTGACGGCTACCTGGGAAGCTGAATCCATTGCTAACAGAACCGGACCGGAATAGATGGATGTTTTGTCTGAAATCTGATCGTCACCAACCCAAAAATGAATCGACATATCAAGCTCAATATCAATAACGTCGCCCGCATGCCAAAGGCGGTTTATCACATAATAATCTCCCGGCATAACATTTACTAAAGCTTCACCATTGACCTTGACCGAAGTATTTGAAGACCAGTTCGGAATGCGGAGGTTCAGCTTAAATTGCTCACTTTTATCCATCGCGAGGGTAATTTTAACTGCTCCGCTCCTGGGGTATTCCGTCTCCTGTAAAATCTTTATGCCGGTTCCATCAGGTGTTTTAGTCTCCGCCTTTGACGACCCATAATAGTTAAGGTAAAGATTTTCCTTGTCGGTCAATACCGCCCATTCGGTTAACTGGCTGACACCCCTGTTCCCATTGGCCTGACAGCAGCTAAGTTCCTTGCCTCCCTCAAATCTATGTCCGGCAAGAGTGATCAAGGCCGATTCCCTGTTACCGTCGGAGTTGTTCATATAGATAAAATCATGGCTATCAAGAAGGCTGCCCAGGGCCGCGTTGAAATAGGAAACTTCAAGTTCATCGGCCACATATGAGATTTTACTAACCTTAAGATATTCTGTTGAATAAGCCATCCAGGCCACCGTACTGCAAGTTTCGCTGCCGTTGCCATAGGCATTACCGGTTGCACCCTCTCCCGTACCAAAGCCTCCGAAATTATGCCTGTCATACTGAACAATGCTCCACCAGTAATGCTCCAAAGCCTTATAATACTCTTGTTTCTTAGTTATTTGATACAAAGGTGCGAGAGTCATAAGCGTGTGCAGGCTTTCCCACCTCGTTTGGTTTGATTGATAGAATGCCTTTCCCTCTGCCGCCGCACCAAGCCAGTCGCAGGCGAGCGCTCGCTTGGTGTAAAAATCATCATACTCAAGCTTCCACTCGTTTAAAACAATGCGCTCGCACGCCTCAAGGTACTTTTTATTACCGGTTTCCTGATACAAAATCGCGAAAGCATGGCTAATTGCAAAATTACACTCTGCCCAGTTCTGGGAAACAAACGGCTGATTTCCCGCAATAAAGTAATTATAAACGCAGTCCGCTGCCTTGATTGCGACATCCAGAGCGTCCAGGTTGCCGGTTATTTTATACCATTGATATAACCCGTAAATGCAGTGGTAATGCCCCCAGGTATCCCACTTATTCTTATCTCCGTTAAAGCGTGTGCTCTTAGACCATGGACCGAGGTACCCGTCAGCTCCCTGAACCGATTTAAACAGTTGAACCATCTTGTTTCCGGCTGCCAGTGTATTTGGGTTGCGGAATGCGCAATAGGTCTGAGCCATGCCGGTGAGTATTTTACCCGGGAATTCGCCGTGCCACATGCACTTGGCCAGATTATTTCTATCCGGGTTGGCAAAAGCTTCAAAGAGGTTTGGATTGTCCTTAAGAACTTTTTGTAACCACGACCTCTCGTTGGAAGCAAGAAGCTTGCCGACATAACCACTCAGATTCAAATTGGTAAGCCTATTTTCACTGGCACTAAGTGTCGGAATCTTAAATTCCGGTTTCTCCGGGATCATTTCAACTCTATCCCAGGCTGTAATAAAAAATGCAGCTACCAGGCAGATAACCAGTCTGAATGTGGTTTTCATCACAAGATGATCTGGTGACTATTTAATTGCATTGTTTTGCCCTATTTGCTTGTATATACAAAATTGAATCGTCCGCCGGGTGCCGTGTCGCCGTTGACATAGAAGTCCATGATATTTCCGTTCTCCTGCATGTTGTCGTTCCACTTGAACTCGATGTCGACGTCGTTGCCCATTAAATTAAGAAGCTGTTTGGTGATTTCGATCTCCAATTTGTTGTTGTTCACAGCAAATGTTGACTTACCGATCGCTTCCCACTCCCAACGTCCACCAACGTTTTTTTCAACGTTGGCCTTTTTGCCTTTGGGGCTCACGCGGTTGACGATAAAGTCGTAACCATTCCATCCGGTAGCCTTGTTGCGGTCGGTGTCTAAAAATAACATCATCCAGTTACGGTCGGTTGCGGGGGTGAGCTTGCCGGCTGTCTCGGCGTAGAAATAGAGATTTTGAGGGTCACGAGCTACCTTGGCGCCCACAATGTCGTTGCGGCCGGAGGTATTGGCGTAGTATTCGCCACTGTATCCCTTGTGGTTGCGATGCATGGTGTTGCCTTTGTAGTGCTTGTAAAAGGGGGCTACATCGGCCCAGGAGTCTGCCTTGCCGATCGTTATGGTTTTGGGTGCGGAGGGTTTCTCAGAGGTGTTCATCCCCTTGAATTTGCGCACGTTGTCAATGAGTTGCAGGTAGTAAACGTCGCCGCGATCGCCCCACCCCTTGTTGGGTTCAATGTCGCGGCTGCGATCCCAGTCAAACTCGTCGGGGAAAGCCATATAGTAGGGTTTGTTGGGGGGCCAATTGGCCACGCGCCCTGCAACGTACTCGTTCCAACCGGTTACAAATACCAACTCGGGGTCGATCTCAATGGCCCTGTCCCACTGCTCCTGGAAGTTCCACCCGTAGAGGTAACCCTCTGCGCGCGGGTCAAACCCCTTTCGCTTGCTGAAGCTGCGGCTGTACGTTCCGGGTTCGTTAAATGCACAGAAATGCTCTCCACTGGCTAAATTGGTGTTTTGGGCTACCCCAACCACAGTTTGTTCAAAGCCTCCGTTCTCCAAGGGGACATATCCGTTTTGGGGGTAGACCTCCATCCATCCCCAGTTGTCTTTGCGTTGGGGTCCGTCCACATAATCGGGTTGCCCGGGGCGGAAAGTGAAGAAGTTGGCGATCTCCTGGTCCTCTTTTGAGCTGGTTAAATCCTCGGGACGTGCCATGATACAGGGTTTGCCATTCCAGATAAACCAGAGGTTTTCATAGCGCTTAGGTTGGTAAATATCGGCAAAGAGCATGCGTAACTGGGGGCCACCATATTCGGGTGAACCGAACGGCAATAAGAAGGCCACTTTGGGCACGTTCACCCCGTCGCGCTGAGCCCGAGTCCATACCTCCATGAGTACATCGTAGGACTCTTTCCATGTCAATGTGAGGTTCGAGCAGTCGAAAAATACCACATCAACCCCCGCGTCGGCCAATAATTCGGCGTGCTTGCGCAACACCCATGGGTCGGTCGTTTTGTAATACCCAAACAGGGGCTCTTCCCAATAGTAACGCCCTGGGTTGCTCCAGGCGGGGTGATCAAAGGATTTTAGTGCTTCGGGGTATACTCGGAGGATCTCGGTGTTGTTGTTGACTTTACTCCCCTTTGGTAGGTCGTAGATGTGCCACGTCCAGTAGAAAATGGCGACGTATTTGTCCTTCTTTTTTGTTCCGGCATCTTCGAACGCCCTCACTTTGCGTCCAAGGGCGTCGGTTGCGGCCCAAGAATCGCTGTTGACAGCTTGCCCCGTCGAGTTAAAGGGCGTTAAGAAAAGCGCTGCTGAGAGAAATACACCGACTTTTACTAAGGTAGAAGAATTCATAGTTTAACTTATAACGGTTCTGCAAAAAACTTAGGTTTTTATCGAATAATGATTTCCCTGTACCCACTTCCAAGTTCCACACGCACTCAATATTACTTGCCGACTTTCTTATACTCAATGAGAACTGATCCCGGGCAGTCATTGATCTCAGCCTTTGAACGCACCAGTTCCTCACCGGTCATCGTCTTAGTTGGCAATGGTTCGTAGCTTTGATACCTGGTAACCTTGTACTGTGCATTCGGTTCGATCTCGCGCAATCCGTTCAGAGTGAACTCATTCAGCTGGGACTTAGGACGGCGGAATGCCATGATCATCCCATCATTTTCTTTCGTCCGATGGTACTGAGTCACGCACCATGCTGCGGGGTCTAATGTCACCTGCGTGAGCGGGTAGAAGTTGCCGAAATAGCATTTCCGGATGCGCTTGCCTTCAATGATGTCAGATTTAAGCAGATCACGCGGATATTCACTTGGGCGCACATCCTCACAAAAGGAGATCCCGCCGTTAAAACCGCTCCGGAACAGGTATGGAGTGGTGCCCATCTGACCACTTGCGCTGAATGGCACATAGCGGCTGAGGCCGGCTTTCTGCACAGCTTCACCTATGGGTTTCATCCCATTGGGAAAACGCTGAAGATTGAACCCTCGCAACAAAGGAAAAACATAGTTGCCGACTGTCGGAAAATCGTCCTTTCCATAATAAGCATCAACCCATAAGTACTCGAAACCAAGTCCTTTTATGGCCGATAGGTGAGACAGAATATCCGCCTCGGTCCCTTTGTCCATCTCATAAAATGCCGTCTGGCTTTTCCACCCATTCAGAAACTCCGAAGATTTCCGCCCTCCATAAACGAATGAGAACGGAACCGAGGGTCTCAAACGGTCGGACAGGCTACCCACACTTCTGGCATTAAATGCGTCTTCAGCCCATTTGCGGTTAAAGGCTATCTCTGTATTGTCATCAGCCGAAATGCGGATTTCAGAGTTAGCATTTGAACCAAAAGCAGCAACCGTTATTAAAATGGTAAAAGCTGAAACAGCGATTGCGCTTTTTAGAAAAGATTTGCGTTCCATTTTTTTCAGGATATTTTTATATTTAAATAATATTTATGACCTTATTTTTGAATTTCTAACCATTATAAATTATTGTTTCTCCAGCGGATTTCCCTCGCTAATCACTGTAACCTGCACCCTTGAATTGACTCCTACAGGAGCGCGGCAAGCAAATGAAATTTTATTATCACCATTTTTAAGAACAGGTATCTTACCGTCAACCTGAACATCCTGCAAAAACTCCCCTTTCGAACCAAATAATTTACAATCGGTTTGCGAGCGGAATTCGAGGTACATACCTGACTCCATCCTTACCGGAAAGATTATTTTTTCGCTTCCGATTGTGATGCAGGGATTATGAATTGTTACAGGAACCATAGGTAAAGCTTTAATAGTGCCAATCATACAGTTTACCTCTTCCCCTGCAGGCAGATTGTTATACCACAGTTGCAATTTATCCACGTTATTGAATTGAACAGTGTGGCGGAATGAATCGTATACATAAAAGCCCGAATCAGGCCAGATATAGTTACTGAATTCCGATGATGCTATTTCCACGAGCTCAAAATACTTCCATCCTGTGAAATCGATTTTCACAAAATGATCACCACGCGCCCCGAAAGACAGATGGCTCGGACTTTCTATTCTGAAATTCAGGAGCTGTCCCTTGCCGTCACCTTTTACCCATACTCCAAGTGCCTGGTTATTATTAATATTCAGCCACGGTTCAAATTTTTTCTCCATTTTGATCCACATTCCCTCCCCGGGAGATGTCTCCGGCACACGGGCAGAAAAGAGGCCGCTGGCTATCGCTTCATTTGGTTTTTCGGTTGAAGTTTTTATTCCGCCCGATACACCGGCAGCACTTCCTTCATTAGAAAATTCTCCTGGTTGTAAAAAATCGGCTAAAACAACATTTGCAGGATCATTAATTGGTTTCACCGACATCAATGGTTCAATCCGCAACTTAACAGGTTGTAAACCAAACTCATTATTAACAATCCAATGCGACGTAGGATGGTCGGGTCCGGCAACTTTGTGTTTTTGATAAGCAACCGGTTTGAAATTCCATTCCCCGTTTTCCTCCCGGAATAAAGTGAACTCTTTTCCCGGCTGACGAAGTAAAGCACGAATCGTGTCGTTGAAATAATTCTTGTGCCGCAGCTCTTCGTATTGTTTGATAATGGCAATCAATCGCCTGAAAAGCGGATTTGCATCCAGGTTTTTCTCATCAACGCCGCCCAGCATCGATAGACCGGCGTTATTTCCGATCATTTTACAACAGAGATATTCGATGTCGTCAGGAAAAGTTGGTTCCACCTGGGGAGGGTTCCATGTTTGATTTCCCCACCAACCCAAATGAAGAGGGAGAAGCAGCCCCCCATTTTCAACTTTTGCATATTTATTGATAAGCGGAGTATGACCTCGCCAAAGACCATGCTCATATTCATTTGATTTAATTTTTGGAGGAAGAAAAAGACGCGCAGATTTTATGGCAGCTGAATGAATGTCTACAAACCGTTTATACCCTCTTACCGGTCTGTCCCAAGCCTGCCAGCGTGAGCGGTAATGCCACCAATGATGCGCCATAGCGCTCATCTCCATTCCAACAGGACGTTTTAATTGTTTCGCGACTTCAAAAATAAATTTGGTTCCGAAGTACCATGAATTCTCTTCTCCGCCAAGAATATCGCTGCCATCTATTGCATCGAAATAGATCCCGTCGAATCCATAATCGCTTACAATTGTTGCCGTTCTCCCTGCTATCTCGTTAAAAAGGGCTGTTTCGGGTCCGGGAACAAACCTGCCGAACATTTCGCGAAGGTGAAAGATTTTTTCTCCGGTATCAAATGATGATACTTTTGTTCCGTTTGCGCCACGTTTGCACCCTGTAAACTTGTAAGGAGGAGTTTGTGTGACACCGGTGAATTCGATCAACTCACTACCGATCCTTAAAGAAAGACTGTTCCTCACAAAAAAACCTGTTGTTGTTGAAATGGACGCAGTTGATTCCTTTACAACCATTTCACTGCCACCTTCCTTAAATGGTTCAGCCAGGGTAAAAGTGTTGAAATAGCCGAGATCTTCGCTGGGAACGGGGGTTACATATCTGGAATTCTTATCAATAAAAAAAGCATACGTATGAAATATGGAAGATATACTTGCATCATGAAGACGAGCATTTATCCGTTTGAAGGACTCCCATCCGTCGGGCCATTTCTCAGCATTGAGTTCAAAATCACCGAACTTAAAAAACCCACCACCACCATGGTTATCTATTTGATTGAATCCCAAGCTGCGGCACATTTCAATCCATTCATCAACCGTCTCTTCAGTCAGTGTTCCAAAGTTCATCAGGTAGGAGCCGTAGCCCTCTTTCTGCATCAAAGCCCATGCCCCTCCTTTATCGGAATGTGGAACATCTTTTGCATGTGACATCACATCGCGGATAACAGGAAGGATTTTCTGCTGAGGAACGCCAAGAAGAGTTATTTCGGCTCCTTCCAGTCCAAATCTTTTATAACAGGTTGCCCACAGGTGAGTTTGCAAAGCAGGCAGCTCACGGACATGGGTGAATAAATTCATGGAGAGAACACAGGCAGCAAATGGTTCATAAGGCATACCCTCAAGGGTTAAGGGGATGTTTAGAAAAGTAAGTGATTCTGGTGTTCCCGTAACTGAAGTAACTTTAAAAGTAATTCTGTCATTTGCTTTCCTGATAAGAACATCAGCAGTAACTTTTGCATCACCGAATTCAAGTCGAAGATGTTTCCCTTTAAGTGCGATTGAGGTGGAATTAAATTGTTTTCCATCTTTTATAATATATGCGCAATATGAAACAGCTTCAGGATCCAGATAGTCGATCCCTGTTGCCTTATCGGTAAAATGAAGATTAATACCCTCATGCCCAATTTCATATCTGAAACTGCCGGTTTCAATCACAATACTCTCTTTTGAACCGGAAGAGCAGCGAAAAAAAAGTACACTTGATAAAAGAATGATAAATAGATTTAATTTGTTCCGGCTATGATTTATTCTATTCATGGTATCCTCCATATCTATTACCTACCTTGTCTATCAGGGATAAACATCCGCTATTATTTGCTCTGTTTGGTTGTGTAAACAAAATTAAATCGTCCGCCTGGTGCTGTGTCACCGTTGACATAGAAGTCCATGATATTTCCGTTCTCCTGCATGTTATCGTTCCACTTGAACCCGATATCAATCTCTTTACCGCTAAGATTCAGCAAACTCCGTTTGATCTCCAGTTCAAGTTTGTTGTTATTGACAGCAAACTTTGTTTCAGCAACCGGTTCCCATTCCCAGCGGCCAGCAACATTTTTTTCAACGATGGCTTTGCCGCCTTTCGGGCTGACACGGTTCACCATAATATCGTAGCCCTTCCAGCCGGTGGATTTATTGCAGTCAATATCGATAAAAAGCATCATCCAGTTGCGGTCGCCTGGTGAGGTAAGCTTTTCTGCAGTTTCTGCATAAAAATAGATCTTCTCTGCATCACGGGCCACTTTTGCCCCTGTAATATCGTTCCTTCCGGTGTTGTTGGTGTAGTATTGGTCAGAATGCCCTCTGTGATCGCGGTGCATGGTATTCCCTTTATAGTGCTTGTAATTTGGTGCAACATCACCCCATCCGTCGGTTTTGCCGATTTTGATGGTTTTTGGAGCCGATGCTTTTTCCGGCGCAACCATGCCTTTGAATTTCCTTACATTATCGATCAGTTGCAGGTAATAGACATCGCCTCTGTCTCCCCACCCCTTGTTAGGCTCAATGTCGCGGCTGCGATCCCAGTCAAACTCATCAACAAACGAGAAGGGGTCACCTGTCCAGCTATGCTTTGGCAGCCATTGCCCGGCAACAAATTCGTTCCATCCGGTGATAAAAACAAGTTCCGGATCAACTTCGAAGGCACGTTCCCACTGTTCCTGAAAATTCCATCCATAGAGGTATCCGTCAATTCTCGGGTCGAACCCGTTCTTTTTGCTAAAGCTGCGACCGTAGGAGCCTGGCAGGTTAAAGGCACTGCAATGCCCTTTTGTGGAAGGGCTGGCGTTTTGGGACACTCCGACCGAAAGCTGTTCAAATTTGCCATTTTGATCTTTCACATAGCCATGTTGCGGGTAATTTTCAAGCCAGCCCCACTGGTCATTACGACTGGGCCCGTTTACATAGTCGGGATATCCCATGATGCATGGTTTTCCCTTCCAAACAAACCAGAGATTTTCGAACCGGCCGGGTTTATATAAATCCCGGTAAAGTTGCCGGAGTGAAACGAGAGAATTTGGTACCGGAGCAAACGGGAGCATAAAGGCAATTTTTGGCACATTCACCCCATCTTTTTGGGCTTGATCCCAGGTTTTCATTAATGCTTCGTAGGATTCTTCCCACGTAAGGCTGGCGTTGGTACAATCGAAAAATACGGCATCAACCCCTGCGTCTGCCAACATTTCGGCATGCTTGCGCAAAACCCAAGGGTCAGTTGTTTTATAATATCCCAAAAGGGGCTGCTCCCAGTAGAAGGATCCCGGTTTTTGGTCGCCCCAGGCAGGATGATTGTAATCTTTCATTGCCCCAGGATATTTCCTGACAATTTCGGTGATATTTTTTACCTGGTAGGTTGTATCATCGACTCCCTGGTGCCAGGTCCAGTAGAACATGGCAATAAATTTGTCATTTTTCTTCTCTCCTGCAGCACTGTAATCACGGACCTTTCGCCCGAGTGCATCGGTTGCAGCCCACGAGTCGCTTGATACAGACTGTGCTGCAGAGTGATCTGAGCAAACAGCTGTAACGGCAAGAGTGGCAAATGCTTGAAATAAATTTCTGATTCCCACTGCCTTATTGTGTTTGTTTGTTATTTGAATATCAAATATTTAGATGTCCATAGTGCGGGATTCTGCCTGAAGAGAACAAGCATCTCCTCCGCAGCCGGTTGATTATATCCATTGGCGACATATCCCTTTTTCTGATTAGCAATATCTATCTGCATAATATCTTCGAAACGGGTAATTATCTTAGCGGGAATTGCGCGACCTTCCTGGGTATATTTGCGCATCAACCACGCCAGATTCGCTTCAAGGCAATAACAGCGAATAGCAGTCACGATCTGTTCCAGAATCTTCAAATCGGAAATAGTTTCAACAACATAGTTTTTATAGGGGGAGCCGCTTCCCATATCCGTATCGATTTTTTCAAAAATGTCAATCGCTTCCTGCAATTTTGCGGAGGATGAGGTGCAGCGAAGCCCAACATCTTCAAAAAACCAGGGATCCAGCACTTCATTTTCGGTTACCATAAAAAGACTCCGGCGTGTCGATTTCCAACTGGGAGAAGGAGCAACTTCTCCCATAATGTGTGCTATATCCCACTTATGAAAGACCTGAATATCAGCGACATTTTTTGGAAGACTCCTGAAGCGCCAGGTGGCGTCCCATGGGAAAAGGGATAACCCCATAGCCGTTGTTTCCCAAGCGGCCAGAATTCTTTCCCTATTATTACCATACGGTTTTGCCAGCTCCAGCAATGCTTCATTATTGGATTTTAAGGGATTGGCGAATTTTATTCCTGCCATCTGCAGATTCGGGTCATACCTGTCGGGAATCGTGCCATAGTATTCTTTTACTCCGCCGAGAGATTCAAATTGAGCCATTGCGTCCAATTCCTCCGCTACCAATCTCGGAGCTGCTATCCGGTCGAGCGGTTCCACTTCTTCATTGGCACTCGACAAAAACAACTCGCCCACCACAGGAATGTTCCTTGCTGCCAGCAGCCGGACCATATTTTTAAACCATACGTCAACCGGCCTGGTAAGCTGTACTTCAGCAATGTTGGAATGGAGAAAGAAACCAAAATTCTTTTTCGGCAATAACGGTATGCAGGTATAAATCTGACCGGCCGATATTTCCCAGGGCTCCCACCAGAGTATGCCGCCCGGACTTACTTCTGCCCAGGTGGAGGTCAAAACCTGCAAGAAACCCGGAAGCCTTTCCGACAAAGGGATCCCACGATCGGTTGGTCCGTCACCAAATTCATTGGCAATCCAGGCTTCCTGGTCGAATGTATAAAGCTGTATATCATCTAATTCAGGGACCTCCTTCTTTAATCTTCTTAGTAAATCCACATATTTTTTTACAACCTCCGGTTTACTGATGCTGTATTTTTCAGTAGCCACATCAATCAAATCCGGGCGCAGCGACTTGTACAGCGAATCCAAACGCGGAGCACCAAAGTGGAACAAAGTCCGGAAGCCCCAAGCCTTGGCTGTTTTTGCGCGGAATTTTATATCGGACAACCTTTTATCTACCCGTTCTTTATCTCCAATACCCGGAACATACAGAATATCTTCCAGATTAAGCGGCTCATCAGCAGGCCGTGCCCCCCAGGCAATATTAAGTTGGATCGTATTGAATCCCAGATTTTTCAGAGCTGTCAACTGCGCATCGTCATATCGGATATCCGGATTGGCCGGATTTCCAATAATGGCAATTTTATACTTAAATCCAGAGGGCTGTGAAAAACAGAATTGGCCTGTTACCAAAAGAAAAAAGATTGTAATGTATTTTACACAACGGATTTTATTTGTCATAACCGAGTTATTTTGTATTTGTTCCACTGAAAATTGATAGTCACTTTGTAACCACTTCCCATACTTTCGACCTGACCGATTTGCCTGCAGGACCTTCCACGGTGAGGACAACTGTCCACTCTCCGCTACGGCTGTATTGATGCACGGGATTCTGCTCACCGGAAATATTCCCGTCGCCAAAATCCCAATGCCATTTGGTGATTTCGCCAACAGAATTGTCATCAAACCTGATGATTCGCTTTTCCCGGTTTTCGGTGAAAAACTTCCAGTTGGCCTCAATCGGCTTTTTGAAAGAATTTTCGAGTGGCATCAGGCGAAAAGCGCACAGGTACGAGGCATCGTTGATCATCCGCCAGTCGTGCGAAAGATTCATAAATGACTCACAGCTTTTTCCATCGAAATCCAGCATGGACCAGGACATGCCGATAATTTCATTTTCCTTTATGCTGGACTGAACGGAATGCTCAGGTCCGTCGAACGAAGCATAGTCAAAGGGCGTTACATAGAACTCCATAAGTAACCTGCCGCTTTCGCCGTTTTTGAAATTGTATTGATATGCTGCATTGGCATAAGGGAATTCCTTGATCCATGGAGTGCTACCCCACACCATGGCCCAGTCCTTGCCCGTTACCGGTGTAAAGACATGGTAATTCTGTGCGTGGGCACCATGGCCCTTGAAATACAGCTGGTTTTTTGGAATTTTGTTGATATTCCCGTTCTCGTCATCGATAAAAGGCCCTCCGGAAATATCACCATCGATGACCAGCTCAAAGATATCCTGTTTAAGTGCAGGATCGTTAAAATCCCAGAAATCGTCATACGCATCGATAAAAAAATAGAGCCGGTTCAAATCCTTCACCCAGCCCACTTTCACCTTTATATCGAAATCCTTAGGATCCAGCTTTTTCCCTTCGCCAAACTTCGTGTTTTTCAGTTCATCCAGTCCGATGGTATAGGTTTCAGGAACCATATTCCAGTCGGAGAAATCCCCGTCGATCCGGGGGATTTTATCCTGTGGGAACTGAAATATCTTAAACTCTTTATCGGGCCGGGCAAACGACATTAATCCAATTGCAATTACCGGTATTATCAGATGTTGAATTTTCACAATTATTCCTTTAATAGTCAATTTGTTAGATATCATTGTTGAAACCGGTAGTTGGCCCTTCGTTCGGGGGCATTATCCCCGTTTAGGAAAAATTCAGTGATGTCGCCGGTCTTCACGATATTATCCGCCCAATGAAAATCAAAAGCCAGCTTCTCATTTTTACTAATATCCGATCGTTTAACACTGATCATCAGTTTATTTTGGCTTGCCTGGAAGGGCACCGGTAATATTTTTCCAGTGGATCCATCCTTGTTTAAATATGCCATTACAGAGTTTTTACTGTCGATTACACGGATGTTTATAACAATATCATATCCTTCCCATCCGGTTTCCTTGCTTTGGTCGGTGTCGACGTAAAGAAGCATCCAGTTTGGATCGGTTGATGGGGTGAGTGCTTCACGGGTTTCAGCATAGAAATAAACCGCGGAAGCATCATAAGCAACTTTCAGGGTAACGATGTCGTTTCTGCCGGTGGCATTGACATAAGGACCAGCCTGTCCCTGTCCGGGGCTGTTCCGATGCTCCGTGTCACCGATATGATCATAATATACTGCTTCAACCTTGTCCCATTGTTTAAAACCGGCACGGATGTCGATGGTAACCGGGGGACCGGCCATTGTGGGCTTTTCCATCCCTTTATATTTACGGATGTTGGCCATCAGCTGGTAATAATAATTGTCGGTATGTCCGCCCGTCATGGGTTCGATATCGCGACTGAACTCCTGGTTGTACTGGTCGATAAAATAATGGTCACCGGTCTTCAGTTCTTTGCCGGCTTTCCCCAAATGAGCGCCAGGGTAAAAATTCCACACCTGCAGCGATTTATTAATATCCTTGCCCATAACCTGCGTACCGGCACTCCATTCGTTCCAGCCGGTAACGAACACAAACTCAGGGTCCACTTCAAGAGCACGGCTCCATTGTTCCCTGAAACAAAGTCCCTGATCGGTGAACGGTGTCAGGTCAAATTTGTCGGCCTGTGGCTGACTGAAGTTATGGAAACTCCTGCCAATGTTGGATAATGGATGTTGACCAACCGCTACAGGGATCATTTCGGCCTTATCGGGAGATTCATGCCAGTTGATGGCCTGGGGATAATGATCCACCCAGGGCCATTTGTCTTTACCCCAGGGGCAGCTTTGGTACCAGGGTAATGAGGTCCAGGCCCAACTCTGGCGGATTGAGAAGAAGTTGCGGATCTCTTCCGGAAAAACCACGTCGTTGTTTTTCTTTCTGGAAGGGATCTCATGCTGGCCAAAAAGTACCAGTGGCTTGCCCTTCCATTGAAACCACAGATCAGGGTACATGGCTTTTTCATAAAACTCGTTCCATAATTTGTTCACTGAGATTTCGCTCCCCAAAAAGGCAATATCGGGGGTTCTTTCCCCGGCCGACCGCATGTCACGGAACACTTCGCAAACGGGTAGATAAACTTCAGGATACGTCCGGTCGTTGGTTACATCGAAGATGATCACATCTACGCCGGCATCCGACAATTGCTGCGCGTGCCGCCTGATCATCCACCTTTCATTGGAAAGATAATAGCCTGTCTCAGGTTCGCCCCAGAAATAGTCGCCGTTTACCCATCGCGGATTATCCGGATTAGCTCTTATGGTTTTTGTAACATCAAAGGGACCTTTGCCTCCGGGGCTGATATGCGTCATGAAATAGAACATCCCTACAAAACGGTCCTTTTTTACGGGACCGCACTCTTCATAAGTTGGCAGTTTTCTGCCAAGGGCATCGGTTGCCACCCAATCATCAACATGCAGATTGCGGAAGGATTTCGATTTTTTATCCTGGTCAATTTCTCCCATATAATTTACCTCATTCCAGTCCTTTATCCCGATTACACTTTTGTATTGATCAAAAACCGCATCTTCATTAGCTTCATCTGCAGCCTGATAAACAAACCATACCGGTTTCCTTCCGCCCGGATCGGTTTCATCATCGGGGAAACGTCTCAATCCGATCCGCAAGCCTCCCTCGCCCCGGTTGTCGAACCAGTTATGCCATTGAAATCCATCGATCCCATCGAGGTTTTTCATCTTTTTCCAGGCATAATCGAGCAATATCTCCATCAGATCCTTCGACGGATAGAATTTGGGATGCGATGTCCATGCCCAGTAATGGGTTAGAGTCACAAATACTTCTGAATGAGGATTATACGTTCTGGCAATGTTATAACACATCCGCATGGATTTAATATAAATATCCATGAATACCTGCGCTGCTTTGTCGCCGGCATTGGTCCATACCCAACCGGCATCCACTTCATTGTGCATGATCCAGTGATTGCAGCGGCCGTATTTTTTATCGGGGCGGCTGTAACGACTGGCCAGAAAATCAAGGGCCGCAGTAATAATATTTCGTTTTACGGTTGTCGTGAAAGTGGAGTCAAATTGATCAACATTTTTTTTGGTAAAATAGTACGAACGGCCATTATACCGGTGCTCAATCCTGTCCAGCGCAGGCTGACTGTACATGAAGCGGCCGGCTGAAACACTGAATTTCTTAGGCGATACCGGTATTACCGCTGCAAAAGACTGTTCTTCGGTAACATCCTGATATGGAGGAACTTCGCACAGAAAGATATTAAGGCCGGATTGGATATTTCCGGATACCGAGACCTTGTTTTCACCCACCCGAATCTGGTCTATGGAGGAATTATATTCCTTCGATAGGTAGTTTTTCAGGTTGGTTTCGAGAATGGCCTCTTGCTTCTTTTTCTGATCATAGGAAGCTGCCAGTTCGAGGCCCCGGGCATTTCTATCCGGACTCATTTGCTGTGTCCATCCCGCGCACACAAACGACAGGAACATCAATAAAAAGCCAATATTTTTCATTTCATTTCCAAATGATAATCCCCTGATTGAGTGGGGATCCTGTTATTTTTAGGATATACTTTCCGCCCGTTTATTATAACCGTTTCTGCCTGCCGGGCAAAACTTTCTGCATCTTCCTTTTTATGCAGGATCTGGGCCATCATTTCCAGTCGCTTCAAAATCAGGTAAAAATTCATCGAAGAATACACTTCTCCCCCTTCAACGGAATTGTTCCCATACGGGGAATTCCAATCGCTTAATACATCCGTTAAAATTCCGGGCTTATCTTTCACCTGGTTATATTTCCAAACACTTTGCACCCAGAGTTTTATAGGGTTCCAATATTGTTCGAACCAGCTGGGAAGCCCGAATTCAAGGCACTGCATTTCAATGTCTTTCTTGCGCCACCATTCCTTTTCCCATTCATTCTGAGGGCGCCAGGCGATCCATTGAGCTCCTTTCCAATCATTGCTTTTCATCAATCCGGTTCCGAAAAATGCCGCTTCACTCCATCCGGCCGACTTGCCTTCCTGGTCCCAAACCATCACCTTCCAGTAATAGTTCCGGGCTGAGACAAGGGTTTTCCCTTTGTATTCAACATGCGTGGTTTGTCCAGATTTAACTCTCTGTGAATCAAAAGCATCAGCAAGATATTCGCATTTCAGGTTCACCACCTTTATCTGACCATTGGCCACCCCGAATCCTAAGAATATGACCCAAACCACAAAAACCAATAATCTTTTCATTCTTAAAGTCTTATCGTCTTGTAGTCTTAAAGTCTTCACCTGTATACTTTGCCATGAAACGCCGGCAACTCCAATTCAATAACTCCTTTGACAGATCGTGTTTTGCCGGAGGCAGGGTCCCATTCGGTGAATCGTCGGTTTTCATCGAATTGCAAGCTGGTTTTCACTTCCTTGTCCGAATCATTGATCAGAAAAAAGCAATCCCGTCCATCGATCATTCTATGGCAATAACGAACCGGAACCTGTTCATCTCCAAGACGGAAGTCCTTCACCAGAAATTTCGTTAACAACCGGTTCAATTCTGTGGGCGACCAATCCTTGAGAATGACCGATTTATCATATCTGTTAAAGATTTCCTTGCCGATTTTCAGAACCGTTTCGTCGGGAAAATGAGATTCAGAGTTCTCCGGCATAGCATTAAGAGAAATCACAATTCCGCCAGCTTCAGCAAACAATGCTAACTTTCTCCATGCTTCAGCGGGCAATGTATTAACAGCCGGAAGTATTATCACCTTCCATTGGAGGAGTCCGTGAACCAGTTTTCCGTCCTTTACTTCAGCATCGATAATAGCTTTTGAATCGATGTATGCATATTCCCACCGGTGATTGTAGAGGAAGCGTGATACGTTTCTGAATGATTGCTCCACCATTACCGCATCGGGATTACCCCCGGAAACAGAATCCCAGCCGGCAACCGAAACTGGCTTCGGTATCCACTTTGTCCACATGGTTTCAATCGGATAAACCACTGCTATTTCAGCCTTTGTATGCCCTCCCCTCAAGAGCATGGCTATGCGTGCTACATATCTGTTAAACTCATTTTTTTCTTCCTGATCCGAATTGCTTAACTGGAGGTAATTGTTAAAATCAGTGACCCCTCCAAGAAGCTGAATATTGAGAAATCCCCTCACATGATCAGCCGGAGTTTCCTGACCTCCAAGTTTTATTCGGTCGGCAACCGGACAAGGCTCGCACATCACCCTGGTAGCACCGGTGAGTTCAGCTGCACCGGATGCAAGTTTCGGGGAATGTATAGGTGTAAGAGCCGGAAAACAGCTCAGCACATCGATTCCCGGAG
>JBBAAF010000009.1:0-56251 GCA_041658425.1 Bacteroidales bacterium
CCTTTGACAAAATTAAAAACAACGATTTTAAGTATGTTTTTCATGGCAATGCTCCATTCCCGGATACTCCTTACCTGGTCTTTGGTCATACCGACTGGATGGAGGAAATGTACAGGACTGCCGTGACAAAAAATTACGATATTTCCGCTTCCGGATCTTCTGATAAAACCAATTATTATGCATCATTGGGGATTGTCGATGAAGGATCCATGCTAAAATATGGCAATAACTCAAGCCTGACCTACTACCTGAGACTTAAATATGAATACAAGTTTAACGAGGTAATCAAGGTTGGTGCAAACCTGGCAATGAGAAATCAAAACTGGGTTGAACCTTCGAACTACAGTTTTATTGAAAATTTAATTTCCGTCAAGCATACGCAAGATCATGCCTATACTCCTGAGGGAAGATATATGAACTGGGGAGGTTATCAGAATCCAATAGGATGGGCACGGGAGGCAGGGGATGCCAAGCGTGTCTATTACAACATCCAACCTCAGCTGTATGCAGAAATTACCCCGACCGATAATTTGAATATCCGGGTAAATGTTGCAAAAAATGCCTATTTTGACAGGTCACGTTGGCTCAATAAACAATTCCAGCACTATTTCTGGGATGAATCCCCCTCTTTCCCCAACATTCAACCGAATCAGACCCAGGTTGGAGATTCCAAATCGATAAACCAGAGTTTTACCGGTAACGCGCAGGCCACTTATAAATACTCCTTTAATAACAAGCACCATTTAAGGGCTCTGGCTGGATTCTCGCACGAAGAATTCTCGTTTGACAAGACTACAAGTTATCGGAATAATTTGGTATACACCGAATTGTATACTCTTAACATGGGCGACTCAAAGGAACAATTCAACAGCGATGCCCAGAGTGCTTATTCCCTTCGTTCAACTTTCGGAAACCTGAGCTACTCATTTAAAGATCGTTACAACGTGGAAGGAACGGCGAGGTATGACGGATCATCACGTTTTGCTGAAGGCTACAAATGGAAACCATTCTTCGGTGCTGGTGTATCCTGGAATGTCACCAACGAAGAATTCATTAAAAAATTAAATCTGAAGCCATTGGATAACCTGAAGATCAGAGCTTCATGGGGTCAGTTAGGTAACCAGAACAGTATCGGGTTATATGATTTTGTCTCCCGCGTGAATATCACCCAGTCCAATTTGCTGATGGGCGACCCCAGTGCGACCTCCCTGCTTCAGATTGCAACCTTGTCTGGTTTCCCAAGCCTGACGAGAACCTGGGAAATTGCCGATAAAAAGAATATTGGTTTGGATATTGACATGTTTGGAAATCGCTTGAATGGTGTATTTAACTATTTTATCACCGAGAATAAAAACATGTTCTATCAGGAAGAATTTCCACAGGTTCTTGGAACTTCCGCCCCATCGATCAATGGTGCACATGTGAGGACAAAAGGTTGGGATGCCTCCTTGAAATGGACAGATAAATTAGGCGATGCATTTTTCTATCATACCGGATTCGGGATAGCTGACGCCAAAACAAAGGTGATTTCTCTTTCCGACAGCCGCATTACCCGTTACGGATATAACGGCTTCCTGGAAGGTTATCCGGTGGGAACTGTCTTTGGTTATGAATATGATGGGCTTATTAAAGATGCAGCAGACCTGGCCGCCTACAATGCTTCATTCACAGCGGGAATCCCCAAAAGGCTGAGACCCGGGGATGCCAAATTCAAGGATCTGGATAAAGACGGAATACTGGAAGCAACTCCTTATAAAGTTGATGCTAACGGCAAACCGACAGACGATTCTGGTGACCTGGTCGACCTGGGAGACCTGGAGCGGCATTACGAATACTTCTTCAATCTTGGTTTTAATTGGAAAGGATTTGATTTCGAAGTGTTGATGGTCGGGGTCGGGAAATGGCTCCGATTTGACCAGAATCCCGGGAATAATGCTTGGCCATGGGTTCAGCCGCTGGAGCATATTTACGGCAATTGCTGGACACCTACCAACACCAATGCGAAGTATCCGGCATACAGTATCATTATCAGCGACTTCAATCCGGATATAAACGCCAATAACTATCGCCTTTCCGACGCTCCCTACATGAGGAATAACGTTCCCTATCTGGCTGTAAAAAATATCAAACTGGGCTATACAATTCCTCAATCGATCTCCAGAAGGCTGAGAATTGACAGATTATACTTCTACGTCAACGTTGCTGATGCCGGATATCTGATCAGCAGGGTTCCTAAAAGCTACAGCCCGGAACAACCCTTCTACTCGAGCCTGACTCCATACCCGAGAACATTCTCTGTAGGATTAAACCTTAACTTTTAAGTTTTACTACAATGAAAAAAGTATATAAATATATCATGGTAGCTTTTGCGGCCTCTTTATTTATTGGTTGCGAAAAGGATTTAAACCTGCTGCCTCCAACAGAAGTCAGTGAATCTGTATTTTTTGCCAAAGAAAATGACTTCAAGATTTTTACCAATCAGTTCTATGCCCAACTTCCCGATTTGAACCTGGTAAACAGGGATAACTGGTCGGATATTCTCTTTACCCGCAATAACATTAGTAACAGTACTTACATTGAAAGCCAGGAGAGTTCCTTGTGGTCAAACAGTTATAGGAACATCCGGAATACCAATATACTGATTGAACGTGTTGAAGCATTGACTGATCAGACACTGAAAGACCAGGTATTGGTTTATGAAGGTGAAGCCAAGTTTTTCAGGGCATATAACTATTTCAATCTATTGAAGGATTTCGGAGGCGTTATTCTCGTCGACAAAGTTCTCACATTGGAAGACAAGGACATCCTTTATGGAGCTAAAGGTTCAAGGGAACAAATCCTGGAATTTATTCTTAAAGACCTGGATGATGCCATCGCTCTTCCGCTGGGCAGTTTAACCGGTTCTGGTGATATTGGAAGAATCACCAAGGAAGCTGCCCTGGCCTTAAAAGCCAGAGTCTGCCTTTTCGAAGGAACATGGAGGAAATATCATAATTCAGGCGGAGATGCCAATGCGTTACTGGCAAAGGCAATTGATGCCTCTGATCAAGTACTTTCAAGCGGTAAATACCAATTGTTCAAACGGACCGATGTATTGGGCGACAAAAGCTATTTTTATTTCTTCATACTTGAAAATGAGGCAAAATCAAACCCTGCCGGGTTAACTAAAAATGACCAGCGTGAGTATATCCTCGTGAATAAGTTCAATAAAAAAGACCGCCCGACCGGAGGTATGGGGTATGTGAATGATAACTTCTCTCCTACTAAAAAAATGGTAGATATGTACCTGGATATAAAAGGTTTGCCGATTTCGCATGCAAATAGTGTTTTTAAAGGGTACAGTTTTACCATTGATCCTGTAACCAAGATTCCAACAAATCTCGAATACATGGATCGTGATCCGAGAATGTATAACAATATGATCCCACCATTTCAGCAATTCTGGTATCATATTCCGTATGACCGTAAATACGATACTCCAACCCTGAATACCGGATGTTTCTACGATGGCTTCTGGACCAGTGCAACAGGATATATGGCTCTTAAGTTACTTCCGGAAATCGGTGGGAATATGGGGATTGATTATCCGGTTATCCGCCTGGCCGAAGTAATGCTGATTTACGCCGAAGCAACTTTCGAAAAAAATGGTTCGATCTCAGATGGTGACCTGGATAAAACCATTAATCAACTGAGAGACCGGGTCGATATGCCTCACCTGACTAATGCCTTTGTTGGGGGGAACGGGCTGGATATGCTAACGGAAATCAGGAGAGAGCGGACCATCGAATTGTTTGCCGAAGGATTTAGATTCGATGATCTTCGTCGCTGGAAGACTGCTCAATCAGAAATGTCGATGGATGTTAGAGGAATTAAATGGAGAGGAACTCTATTTGCTACTCCTTTTGAGGTGTTTAATCCCAGAACCGGCACTATTGTCACGGTTGATCATACTTTAAAAGCTTTCACGGTAGATGAAGGTGGTTTTGCAGTGCTTGAAGCTGCTGGTATAAGACAGTTTCAGGATAAACATTATCTTTTCCCTTTGCCACTCCGCCAACTTGCACTTAATGATAAACTTGAACAAAATCCAGGCTGGATAAAATAGAATTTTAAAATCTGACGCAGGAAATTTCCTGCGTCAGATTTTTTTTAAGATTAGCCGCTTTAAATTACAAACTCTTGAAGGCGATTCCGATATTTTAAATAATATCAGTTTCTGTTTTTGGTTTAAGGCAGTTCGATTCCCTGATAGGCAGAATACCACAACTGATCAAACTAATTGTGCGCAACAATTATCAAAAGCTCAACAAATCGCAATAACTAAAATTTCAAGAAATATCTAATGAAATTAGTAAAAAACTTCTTTGGAATTCTATCTGTCATCATCCTTGCAGCATCCTGTCAGGCTGGTAGTAAAAAGCTTCAGCTAATCGATAAAGATGGAGTTATTGAAATAAGAAACAGCTTTGTAAAGGCACGGTTTACTGTTAAAGATAATACCGTAACCCAGGAGTTCTTTGCTAACAGACAGGGCAAATGGGTATTAACGGCCGAGTCGTTTCGCCCTCAGGTGCCATTGCGGTCAGGTGCTACTCAGCTTTTCAATACTTCTCTCGATCCAGAGCACCGGTTTTTGGTCTCTGAAGCAGTGAATCAGGTAATGATTGAAAGCCAAAGCGAGAACGAGATCGTAGTTAAGTTGAGCGGTAAAGCCGGGGACACTCCCATTCAACAATTAGTTAAGCTTGGATCGGATAAAGATTATTTTCATTTTGAAGTGGAAGCCGAACTGAGTGGAACTCCTGCTAAGCTTGATTATCTGTTATCAACCTTTGCCTTTAATTTGATCGGGGTTCCAGGTTTTGTTCATACTCCCGGATTGAAATTTGATAATGACGACTCCAAACAAAACCGTTTTAAATTATTACCCGCACAGGACCAAATCATCGGTGACAGGGCTTTTCATGCGCCTGCCGTTATTCTGCAGGACAAGAATTTATTTGTGGCACTGGTTCCTGACCTGAATGATATTAACAAATACGCAATTACCTCACCTGATGCCAGACGAACAATTGATATACCGCGAAACATATTTTCAGTGCCTTTTGAAGACGATAAGTACACGATGCCAACAGGGCTGGACCTCAACGTACAATCCGGGTTGACGGAAAAGTCGTTGCTCACCTACGGGTTGATGGATAACATCATCGCGCATCATATCCGGTATCAACGTGTCAACGATTCCACGATGGTGAGAACGCTGGATAAAAACAAAGTGCAATATGGATTCGATCTTTTTGTTGGAGCAGACGTAGCGGAGAGTGCAGGCTTTCAACGAGTATCAGCGCATCAATGGAAAATGTACGGCCACCCGGTATTTATGAATCGCCCGCATCTTGCATTACCGTTTGAGGAATATCTCAGAATTGTGGATTCCATAACCTTTCATCCGATCCGCTCCAAACTATCGGGTGAATTCAATACTTCCGGACGCAATACGCAAATTCAGGATATCGATTTTCCGCTTAAGGGATTCGAAGATATGGGCTCCTGGTTGCAATTTGAGATGAATGGCTTGCCGGTGGGTGGATACCGCTCTGCTATTCCGTGGTGGAATGATGTGATTCATAATTCGACCTTTTGGAATAATGCGCGCGATGCATCAGGATTTTATTTTTGGGGACAAAAACTGAATAAGCCAGAGCTAATTGATCGGGCCAAGCGAATCATCAATTTTTGCCTTTCAGCCCCGCGAAATGAGCAAGGACTCTTTGCAACACTGTACAATGCAAATACTAAGATGTGGGGACTACAATTCTCGGATCCTCCGCATAGCAAAAATGAATTTTTCCTGAGAGCGAGCGATTCTTATGAAGTACCTGCCATGAGTAAAACAGCCGCCCATCTCCTGGATTATTATTTCCGTTGCGAAAACGATGAAAGGATTGTCCAATATTTCAAGACATATGCAGACTGGTTATTAACAGCTATTGATGAGAGAGGAGCTGTTCCTTCGTATGTAACAACAAAAATGGAATTTTCTCCTATTCTGTTTCATAGTGCGCAGCCGGCCTCCAGCATGTGGTTCCTCGCTTCGTATTACAATGCTACCAAAGAGGATAAGTACCGTAATGGGGCTAAACGAATAGCAGGCTTTCTCGAAAAAGACATACTTCCGGAAGCAAAATGGGTGGACATGGAACAATATTTTTCTTGTGGAAAGAAACCTCTTGAATTTGAGAGGGACGTTTGGCAGCATCAGGTGGTAAGGGGAAATCTTGCCAACATATGGGCTTGTGAAGGATTCGCAGCATTGTACCAGGCCACAGGAGAAGAGAAGTATTTGAAGATGGGTGAGCAGGCAATTGACTATATCTCATTTTCGCAATGTGTTTGGGAACCTCACTTTATATATACCGCTTTCCCTTTTGGCGGGTTCGCTGCTGACAATTCCGATAATGCCGCCATGCTCGATGCGCGTCAGGCAGAGATGGTTAAGCCATATATATGGTATGGAAAGGCATTAGCCAGACAAGATCTGCTGGAGCGTGGAGTGGCAGCCGCCAAATCTTCTGTGGTGCTCCTTAATCTCCCAAGTCATAAGGAGAATAATATTTATCGGCATACTAATATTTATCCATACGGATTAGGCCCTGAGAACATAGATCACGAGGCGCATCCACAATCAGCCATGCGAACACATCCTAGCTGGGGTGAAGGGTCGGGTGTTTTTACAGGATTGGCCGAAGCCTACAGAGAACTGAATGGGGGTTATATTGATTTTGAAAAAGGAATACTGGTTGGAGTCAATGGAATAATAATAGAAGAGGGTCAGCTAAATAATAATACGATCAAAATTTCAATCACCAATGAACTGGCTACTCTTAAATCTCCATGGGAAACTTCCTATGAAACCGCCCTTACAATTACAGGAATAAAATCAGGAAATTACACATTATGGCTAAATAACAAGGAAATGAAGAGCTACACTAAAGAACAATTGAAAAACTTAAAACTTAAAGTCAATCCAAATCGGACCATTGAAATTATATAAAACAAGTTTTATCAAACAAAATCATTATGCGAATTATGTCTAAAGTATTGCTAATGACCGCTGTCAGTCTCACAATCCTTACCCAGCAAAGTTGTAAAGGGAAACGACAGGCATCAAATGAGGATTCACATACTGTTACATTTACCTCGTTGCTTACCGAGATGACAAACCGGGAATCGATCACAAAATTTCCAAATTACACGCTTAAACAGTTAAGCAGCTGGGACCGTACCCAAACAGGACCGGAAGATCCAAAAACCTGGTTTAATAATATAGATTATGGGTATTACATTCGGAAAGAGGTTAAAAACGGAATCGATGAATACGTGATCATGGATGAAAAAGGTCCCGGTTGTATAGTTCGATGGGAGATGCCCCTGGAAAATACTTATAGATACCGGACGGTAAGGTTTTATATCGATGGTAGTGACAAGCCTGTAATAGAGGAGAATTGCCATAATCTGATCAGTGGAAAGTCATTCGTTAAAGAACCTTTTGCCTTCATCTCATCTGATGAAAAGGATTCAAGCAGGCAGTATGGCTTGCCGGTAGGCCATCCCAAACAGATGGGAGCAAATTTCTACCTGCCTATTCCATTCTCAAAAAGCTGCAAAATAACCCTGGACGATAATCCATTTTATTATATAATTAATTACCGGCTTTACAATCCGGGGATAAAAGTTGAATCATTCAGCACGAAAAGGTATGATAATTCACAAGAAACGATTGAACGTACTTCGAAAAAGTTGTCAGAACAAGAAGCCTATAAATATAATCTTAAAGGAAAACAGACGATACAACCCGGTGAAGTTCTGAAGTTAGACCTGCCAACAGGCAGTAATGCGGTTCGGTCTATACAGCTTAAGTTTGATCCTGAGCCTGATAAGCAGACCTTGCGATCAAGTGTCCTGCAGTTTTTCTTTGATAATGTTGAAACCGTGTGGTGCCCTGTCTCCGAGTTTTTCGGGGGTGGTGTTTACTTGCGAACGGTTAGGAATTGGGCAAGTATGGTAACTGAGGATGGCGTTTTACAGTCAAATTGGGTGATGCCTTACCAGCAATCCGCTTTCATACAGCTAAGAAACCATGGTTCCCGGCCCATAACTGTTGAGATGAAAATTGCCGCCTCTCCGTATACCTGGGAGGCAAACTCCATGTACTTCCACACAAACTGGCATGAAGATGCTCCCATAAATACCTCATCTCCAATTGACTGGAATTATATTAAGATTGAAGGAAAAGGCGTATACGCCGGAGATGTGCTCACCGTACATGCCTTTTCCAAAGGCTGGTGGGGTGAGGGCGATGAAAAAATTTACCTGGATAATGAGCATTTTCCGTCTCAATTAGGGACAGGCTTGGAAGACTATTATGGCTATTCCTGGGGTATGGCCCGTCAATTCAGCTCTCCTTTTATTTCTGTTCCCTTACGCGATGCTATTGGAAAGACTGATTGGAGCGGTTACACCACTGTTTCCCGTATCCGGCTCCTGGATGGAATCCCTTTTAATACAGCATTGAATGTTAACGTTGAAGCCTGGCTGCATGATTCGACAGTTTCCTATTCTAATGCGACCTATTGGTATGCACGGCCAGATGCAAAAAGTAACAGAAAACCTGAAGAAAACTCCATTAAGCGGTTTCTGCCTGATTATAGTCAACAAAATATGGAAAAATTGCCAGGTACAATATATCCGGATCCAGCCAGGAATGGGCTAACTAAGCCGGAAGGTGATGGTTCAATAAAACATAATGGCAACCATCTCGACTACCTGGCCTGGCGTTCACCTGAAGATATTAAGCCCCTGGATGCTGATAGGGATAATATTTACGGAACAGCCGGCTACTATCTGATAAATTGCATGCGATTTAATGGAAGAGCTTTAAAGTTCCTGGAGGACTCTGTAAAAACATTGCCGGATTTTGTAGAATCTTTCAAGATATTTGGTAAAAAGCATTCAGTACTACTAAATTCCTGGTTGATTGATCCGAAACAACCTGACATTAAGCTAATTACCGGAGCAACAATGGTCGAAGGTAAAGCAGATAAAGAGACCGGAATTATGCAAATTAGTCTTAAAGGTAGTGTTCCCGAAGTTTTTAGATTAGGGATAATGACAGATAATCTGGATGATTTTAACAGAATAGGAAAAAGCATCAGAGTAACTGCATCAGATGGAGGAGATAGCGGATTAGTTCCAATGGCAAGATCCAACCGTGTCCCTGACTGGTATTTCTTTGATATTACAAATGCCAGACCTGGTGATATAATGACCATTACCGGCATTTGTCAGGACGATAAACTGCGGGAAGCAGCTATAGGCGGCATTACCTTTGATGTTCCAGGGAAATAAAAAAATCAAATTAGACATTTAATTATTACAAAATTCAACTTAAATAATACATCATGAAAACTCTACCCACATTCATTGTTATTTTGTTTTTATCGGCATTGCAGTTTGAAAATGTCTGCGGTTCAGAATGGCCCGTTCTTAAAAGATACGATCAGGAGCATATTTATAAAATAGCTCTCCCGATCGGAGGTATTGGAACAGGTACAGTATCACTTGGCGGAAGGGGAAATCTTCAGGATTGGGAAATTATGAGCCGTCCGGCAAAGGGTTACAATCCCGGTACAGGAAGAGAAAATTCTGCTTTTTTTACGCTTTTTACAGAGATTGACGGTAAAAAAGACCTTCGATTGCTGGAAGGTCCGGTACCATTTTATTTGTATGAAGGAAATTCAGGTGCTATAGCAACAAATCATGGCTTGCCACGATTTAAGGAAGTCTCTTTTGAAGCTGCCTATCCTTTTGGCCAGGTAAATCTTAAAACACCGCAGGTACCCATCGAGGTAAAAATTAAAGCATTCAATCCTCTGATTCCGGGAGATATTGATAACAGCAGCATCCCAATGGCTGTAATTGATTTTGAGTTGACAAACACAACGAATAAGGAAATTTCTTTCAGTATTTGCGGCACCATGCAAAACTTTATCGGAGAAGATGGCAGTGAAGGAAAGGCGATAGGAAATAAAAATACTTTTAAAAAGGATCAGGGTATTAGCGGAATATTTTTTTCATCTGAGGGCGTTGATAAAAACGTTGACCAATGGGGAGAAATTGCTCTCGTAAGTACTTCAAAAGGAAATGTATCCTATCGTACGGCATGGTTGCCTGAGCGATGGGGTTCGTCAATTTTGGACTTTTGGGATGATCTGTCCAAAGATGGACAACTTGAAAACAGGATAGACAGTATTTCCGTTAAACCCATGGCATCTCTTGCCGTCAGTGATGTTCTGCCGGCCAATGCGAAAAAGACTATCAGATTTCTGATTACCTGGTATTTCCCTAACCGGACAGCCTGGGCATCCAAGCCTTTGAAAAATTATTATGCAACAAAGTATAATGGTGCCTGGGATATAGCAACCAAGTCTGTTCCACAGCTTGCGCAATTAGAAAATAAAACGATTGAATTTGTTAAAGCTTTCTGCAATAGTGATATTCCTGAAGATGTAAAAGAGGCCGCTTTGTTTAATGTAAGCACCTTGAGAACCCAGACTTGTTTTCGCCTTTCTGATGGAAACTTTTTTGCATGGGAGGGATGTGGCGATAAAGTCGGATGTTGTTTTGGAACCTGCACCCATGTGTGGAATTATGAAACAGCGACAGCCTTTCTTTTTGGAGATCTGGCGCGAACATTTCGTAATGTCGAATTTGGACTGGCAACCAAAGACAATGGCTTGATGAGTTTTCGGGTAAAATTACCCTTGGACAATATACCTGAATTTGCTAAAGTGGCAGCCGATGGTCAAATGGGTTGCATTATAAAGTTATTCAGGGAATGGCAGTTATCCGGCGATGATATTTTTTTGAAAGGTCTTTATCCAAAAGCAAAAAGTGCATTAAGTTATGCCTGGATAAAAGGAGGTTGGGATGCTAACCAGGATGGAGTAATGGAAGGTGTCCAGCATAACACCATGGATGTTGAATACTATGGACCGAATCCGCAGATGACAATATGGTATCTGGGCGCATTGCGTGCAATGGAAGAGATGTCAACCTATATGAAGGATAAAGAAATGGCTCTGAAATGCAGAAAACTTTTTGAAAGTGGCAGCAAGTGGACCGATGAAAATCTTTTTAATGGCGAGTATTATATTCATAAGGTAATTGTTCCTAAAAAAGAAGAGATTCCTGCCGAGCAATTGATAGGAATGGGTTCATCTGATTATGGAAATCCTGAATATCAGCTTGGCGAAGGCTGTCTTGTCGATCAGCTTGTTGGTCAGTACCTTGCTCATGTTTGTGGATTAGGATACCTGGTAAAAAAAGAAAATGTTGCCACTACCCTGCAAAGCATTATGAAATATAATTATCAGCCTGATTTTTCAGACCATTTCAATTGTTTCAGGAGCTATGTTCTCGGCGAAGAGGCGGCACTTCTCATGGCTTCCTATCCAAGGACTAGGCCGGTGAATCCCTTCCCATATTTTACCGAAGTTATGACAGGTTTCGAATATGTGGCTGCAATCGGAATGCTTTATGAAGGACAAGTGGATGACGGATTAAAATGTATTAAGAATATCCGGGACCGCTATGACGGAAGGAAAAGAAGTCCTTTCGACGAAGCTGAATGCGGTCATCACTATGGCAGGGCCATGACCAGTTGGTCAGCTTTGCTTGCCCTGACCGGATTTCATTATTCAGGAGTTAATAAAGAAATCACCTTTGGCAATATAATTGGCAAATACTTCTGGTCAAACGGCTATTCTTATGGGACAGTGGATATCTCGCTGAAAGATGGTGCAAAACAAGTGAACCTGAATGTTTTGAACGGCAAGCTTGAAGTTGCAGAGGTTACCATTGAAGGGATAGGCAAATCTTCCTTAAAAGCCGTTAAAACTTTGCAAGCCGGGGATACCCAAGTATTCAATATAAAGCTATAAGGATTACAAAACTGATTTCATACCAATTAAAAAAATACGGAGGTTGAAAAAATGAAAAAAATTATTCTTGGTTTTATTATGGCTGGATTATTTTATCCCAATTTGTTTTCGCAAACAACGAAATACAATGATCCAATGCTAAATTTTGGTCTTGGGAGTCTTCCATTAATGATGAATGTTGAAACCCGCTTAATATCCCCGGAAAATCCAACAGGAGAGAAAGGAAAAGGAGGAATGGCAATACCTGATATTAAAAATCCAAATTTGCCTTTTTCAAAAGCTGCCGAACACCTTGGTCAAGGATGGAAAGTCAGTCCTTTTATTAAGCCAAAACCAGGAGAAACTGTTACCATTATGGATGTTGATGGACCCGGGACGATTCAACATATTTGGATGGCTACTGAAACCAGTTGGAGTGGCAATGGACGGGCATGTATTTTGCGATTTTATTGGGATGATGAGAAGGAACCTTCCATTGAAGTACCAATGACTGATTTTTTTGCAGTGGGTCATGATATTTTTGCACGGGTTAATTCCTTAGCTGTTATAGTAAATCCAATGTCGGCACTTAATTGTTACTGGCCTATGCCATTTCGTAAGCATGTGAAGATCACATTTACCAATGAGGGCGAAAAAGATTTAGGATTACTAACCTATCAAATAACCTATGCTAAAGGTGAAATACCTGAAAATGTTGGCTATTTCCATGCTCAATGGAGAAAATCGACAGTTGATCCGTCAAATCCTGATTATACTATTCTGGACGATGTTAAAGGGAACGGCAAATACGTTGGGACTTTCCTGGCATGGACCCAACTGCATTCCGGTTGGTTTGGCGAAGGTGAAGTTAAATTCTATTTAGACGGGGATGATAAATTTCCAACGATCTGTGGCACAGGAACAGAAGATTATTTTTGTGGCAGCTATGGATTTCCGGAAATATATACCACTGCCTATGTTGGCAACACTTTAGATAACAAGGATGCCCTTGATGGTGGACCCAGAAAATGGAGCTTGTATAGATGGCATATTATGGATCCGGTTTATTTTAAAAAGGATTTGCGGATGACCATTCAGGCATTAGGCTGGTATAATGGCAAACCTGAAGGATACAGACCTTTGGCAGATGATATTGCTTCTGTTGCCTATTGGTATCAGGTGGAACCACATAACAAATTCCCGAAATTTCCTGAGATCAAAGACAGATGGCCAAGATAAATATGATCGCTCCTATAAAGGATAGACAGAAAAATCTGGTTATAGTAATAATGGGGAACAAATAACAATAACGAAAATTTAAAGAGATGAAAAGAACTTTATTTCTATTCGGTATTTTTCTATGCTGGAATCAAATCCAGGCACAAGAGTTAAATAAAGATTGGCCCGTATTAAAATCATATAAAGGAATTTACCTTACGGAAGTGGCAATGCCGCTGGGAGGTATCGGAACAGGGGGCGTTTCCATTGGAGGACGGGGAGATTTGCGCGATTGGGAATTGATGAATCGCGGGGCAATAGGGTGGGTGCCTGCTTTCAAACTGGTGCAACCCACGATCGCCAACGCACCTTTCTTTGCTTTATATTATAAGCCGCAAGGAGGCGAAGCCAGCATAAGAGTGCTGGAAGGACCGGTTCTTATTAAAGAATATTATGGAGACTGGGGTGCTGATGCCCTGAACGGAGGGTTTCCGCGTTTTGAGCAAACTGGTTTTGCGGTAGCCTATCCTTTGGCCCAGGTCACCTTCAGCCATAAACAAGTTCCGCTGAAAGTTCGGCTGGAAGCCTTTAATCCGCTGATCGTCGGTGATGAAAACAAAAGCGGGATTCCGGTAGCGGTGCTCCGATACGTCATTACCAATATTTCCGATAAACCCATCGAGACTTCATTATGCGGCATGATCCCCAACTTTATTGGTGTTGATGGGTGGAGCGGAAAGCCCATTGATAATATAAATGAGTTTAAAAAAGCCGGTTCTATAAGAGGTATCTATATGTATTCAACCCGGAAAGACACGGACGATATCAACTATGGCACCATGGCCTTAACAACCTTGTCTGATGAAACCGTTACCTACCGGACTTCCTGGGTAAAGTTGGGATGGAACTGGACCTTCAGGGAATTTTGGGATGATTTTATTGCAGATGGTGAACTGACAGATCATCCGAATGATGAAGCTTCTTCTGGAAAGCCAGCGAATGATCAAGATGTTGTTATCCCAATACAAAAAGAAGGTATAAAAACACCACCGGCAACATTGGCGGTAAAGACAAAGTTAATGCCGGGAGAAACCAAGTCGGTTACATTCTTACTGACCTGGCATTTTCCAAACAGACGCGGATGGGATGGATGGGATAACGGGAATGAACAGGCGAGCGCAAAAAAAATAGTCGGAAATTATTACACCACGCAATATCGCGATGCCTGGGATGTGGCGGAGAAAACATCAGCGGATCTGAAGAACCTCGAAAGTGAAACGGTAAAATTTGTTACTGCTTTTGTACAAGCCGATTTGCCTGATGTTATAAAAGAAGCCGCTTTATTTAATTTGAATAATCTCCGCTCCCAGACTATGTTCCGCACAGCAGATGGTTATCCTTTTGGGTGGGAAGGTACCGGCAGTATCAAAGGTACGGTGATCGGTGCTGAAAGATCACCAGGTTGGGGATTCGGCACTTGTTTCCACGTATGGAATTATGAATCCACCATTCCATTTCTTTTTGGAAATCTTGCGACTAAATTCCGTGAAGTAGAATTCAATTTCGCTACCCACGACAATGGTGCTATGAGCTTTCGCGTAGGCCTTCCCCTGAAAGATGAGGCGAAATCATTTAAAAATTGGGCCGCGGATGGGCAGATGGGTACATTGATCAAAATGTACCGGGAATGGCAGCTTTCGGGTGATGATCAGAAATTGATATCCATGTGGCCTAACATCAAAAAGGCCATGAGTTTTGCGTGGACGGGTGTTTGGGACATGAATAAAGATGGTGTAATGGAAGGAAGTCAGCATAACACCATGGATATAAATTACCTGGGACCCAATCCGCAAATGGCTGCCTGGTATTTAGGTGCCTTGAGAGCTTCAGAAGAAATGGCCATTCATTTGAAAGATAAAGAATTCGCAAAAGAGTGCCATGATTTATATGTAAAAGGAAGAAGTTGGATAGATGCAAATCTTTTCAACGGAGAATATTATGAACACCACATCCCCGAAGGAACAACCAAAATAGCTCAGCTGGGAAAAGGATGTTTAGTGGATCAGCTTGTGGGGCAATACCTGGCACATACGGCAGGTCTCGGATATATCCTGGACCGGTCGCATGTTCAGACTACCCTCCAAAGCATTATGAAGTATAATTATGTAACCAATTTTAACGAGCATTTTAACACCTTCAGAAGCTTTGGTTTGGGTGATGAATCAGGATTGATCATGGCGAGCTATCCCAAAGGAGAATTGCTGGATTTTCCTTTCCCTTATTACACCGAGATCATGACTGGTTTTGAATACAGTGCTGCGATCGGCATGATCTACGAGGGCCAGCTGGATGCCGGATTACAGGTTTACAAGGCCATTCGCGACCGCTTTGATGGCAACAAGCGCAACCCGTTCAATGAAGGAGAATACGGCCACCGCTATGCCCGCGCCATGGCAGCCTGGGGAGGAGTATTGGCATATACCGGATTCAATTATTCAGCCGTAAAGAAGAGCATGAATTTCAATTCGCGACCGGGAAAGTATTTCTGGTCGAACGGTTATCAATATGGTACGGTCGAAATCACCGACAATGGACCCGGCAAGCTGGTTAAACTGACTTCTTTGAATGGTCAGTTAAATCTTGACATCTTTACCTTAAACGGGACGGGCCTCGTCAGATTCAAAACGACCAAAGTATTTTACTCCGGCAAACCGGAAGAATTTCTGGTGACTGCCAACGATAAAACGGCAGGAATGCCTGTGAATGCAACTCAAAATTAAACCCTGATCAAGCATGAAATGCCTGAATAAATATGCCATTGTGTTACTGATTTGGTGGTCAGGCGCTTCCTCCTGTTCGACGGTCCCAGGGAAGGTAAATCCGGAGCCGGCATCTTTATCGCCTGCTTTAATGTCAGAAGCTGGAAGTGATTGGATTGATACTGATTTTTTAGCCAGTCTGAGTTCCTCGGGTGTGCTGGCGGCCGCCGGTCAGATCGGTTTGGATATCGATAAATACCTGAAACCGCTGGCCCAAAGGGTTGATCATAATTACCGCCGGTATCGCTGGTCGGTTGGCTATCATGAAGGCGGAGGAATTATGATCAGCGCCCTCCCGCCGGAAGAGGAATCAGGCTGGACGCCATGGGAAAGATGGTACAAAGATGATCAGGGATTAACCCGGAAGGAATCCTGGGCGCTTCATCCGTTAAAAGATCCAACCGCAGCAGGTGTGGCGCGCTGGTATAAACTGGAGGAAGACGGCCTGATGCCCCGGTACCTGAATAAACCTGCCAACTTGCAGGAACAACTTCGCCGTGCACGCATCTATGATGCGGCAAAACTACTGGATTTTGATGCCGAAGAAGTTTTGATTGCTCCACTCACCGGGCAGGCAAAAACCTATTATCAGCAATGCCGGTGGGTAGTAATTCCTCATATCCTGGGCGGCGACGGACCGGTGATATACATTTTACCGACAATGGACCACTCGGATGAATGGCCTTGGGAATCGTGGTATACCGATGGAAAAGTTAAACTGATTCATCATGTTCATTTCACCAAAGACAATAAGCTGACAAAAGGATCATGGAAGGAATATCCGGGTGCGCCACAGCGCCCGCCGGAGATTTTTGGTGTGGTCTGGTATTGGTATGATGATAAATCTTTAAAGCCGGCAATGGCTGATCTTCAATGAATTGAATTAAGGGAAAGAGAAACCTTTAAACTTTTAATTATTTAATCATGAAAATTTCTTGGGTCATTTCAAGTCTGGCAATTCTTGGATTTTTTATTTCGTGTAATCAGAATTCAACTAAAGAAAGGGAAAAGGAAATGAAATATGAAAAAGGAACATTTGGTTACGACTTTCAGTTTCTGAAATCGAAGGATAGTGTTATAGTGCTGGCAAATGGCGATGCACAGGTAATTGTATCCCCCAGATATCAAGGCAAAGTGTTTACCAGCACAGCAATGGGACTAAGCGGAACGAGTTTTGGCTGGATCAATTACAAGGCGTTAAGTACTGATTCGCTGGCTCCCCACATCAATGCCTATGGAGGCGAAGACCGCATGTGGCTGGGTCCCGAAGGCGGTCAGTTTTCCATTTTCTTTAAGCCTGGTACTAAAATGCTTTTCGAGAACTGGCAAACTCCTCCCGGACTCGATCATGAACCCTGGATTCTGGTCTCACACGATGGTGCCAAAGTGTCGATGAAAAAAGAACTGCATCTCGAAAATTATTCGGGAACCCGGATTGATGCCACACTCGGCCGGGAAGTGAAATTATTGTCGGCCTCTGATCTTAGCCAAATGCTCGGAATCACTTCTGATTCAGGCTTACAATGGGTGGGATTTGAATCTGGAAACAAAATCACGAATACCGGAACTGAGCCATGGACCCAAAAAACGGGGACTGTATGCATTTGGATGCTTGCAATGCTCAATCCTTCAGATCGCGGTACCGTAGTTATTCCGTATGTTCAGGGAGAAGAAAAAAACCTTGGAAAAATTGCCACCACCAACTATTTCGGCGAAATCCCTGCCGACCGCATTAAAACCGAAAAGGGCATTCTATATTTTAAAGTTGACGGCAAGCACCGCAGCAAACTCGGGCTTTCAGAAAAGCGGGCAACTTCGCTGGCTGGGAGTTATGATGCCATAAATAATGTGCTTACCATCCTTCAGTTCAGCAAACCTGCCACTTCTTCCGGATACATCAATTCACTCTGGGAAATTCAAAAAGAACCTTTTAATGGCGATGTGCTCAATTCATACAACGACGGACCATTGGCAGATGGCACCCAGATGGGACCGTTTTACGAATTGGAGAGCTCTTCTCCTGCAGCTTTTCTAGCCCCGGGAGAAAGCCTCACCCATACCCAGCGGATATTCCATTTTATTGGCAACGAAGAACAACTGAGCGCGGTTTCTCAGAAGGTACTGGGCGTTTCAATTGAGCAGATCAAATCAATATTTGGGAAATAATCATGCTCAAAATGATGAGAAATTATAAGATAATCAGCATTGTTTGTAAGTTGACTTTATGCCTCTCATTGGTTGCGGGACCCGCGGAATCCTTAATTGGATCACGGTTGCATGCGGATGTGCTTATAGTTAGGTTAGATGATACTACCTTTTTGGAAAATGGGAAAGTACAGGCCCGGTTTGCGAAGAATTCCCGGACGGTCAGCCAGGAATTCTATGCAAAAAAGGGCGGTGAATGGGAGCTTGTAGCAAAATCATTTTATCCTGAACATCCCTTTCCGGCCAATGGGAATAAATTATTCAATACTGCCCTGAGTCAAAGGAGGATTTTAGCCAATGAGAATTTTTCAGGAATCACAAGCGGAACGGACAGCAACGGGAATGGGTATGTGGAACTCTCGGGATCTGCCGGAGGGGTCCTTATCAAGCAGAGGATCTCGCTTGTTCAGGATGCTGATTATTTCCATTTTGATGTTTCCTCTGTGTTACCCGAAAAACCGGCAAAACTTGAATATCTGCTTTCAACTTTTGTTTTTAATTGGGATTCCGTCCCGGAATTTGTCCATACACCGACCCTCAAGTACAACGAGATCCGCTGGAAAACGCCGGCCGAAGAGCAGATCATCGGCGACCGGAGCTTCTATTCGCCGACAGTGATCCTCCAGCAAGGCGGGCTCTTTGCCTCGCTGTTGCCCGATCTCGACATGATCAATGATAAAAAAATCGTGTCACCCGATGCCCGAAGGACCATCATGATACCCCGGAACCAGTTCTCGGTTCCGATCGTGGCAAAAAATTACACCATGCCCACGGCTCTCGACCTGAATGTGAAAACGGGGCTGACAAAACAGCCGGTTTTTTCTTTCGGGCTGATTGATAATATTGTACAACACCACATCCGCTACCTGCACCCCAACGACGGTTCCATGGTCCGGACGCTCGATTCCGCTGAGCCCTCTTACGGATTCGACCTGTTCATCGGTGCGGACGTGCCCGCATACGCAGGTTACCAGGGTATAACCAGATATATCTGGGCAAAATACGGGCATCCCCTGTTTACCGGGAAACGGCACCTGGCCATGCCTTTCACTGAATACGTGAAAACCGTTCAGGAGGTCACTTTCGCTCCGATGGCCGTCCAGCCCGGGGTTGAAGGCTATAAAAACGAGGGTTCGTTCCTGTCCTTCGACCTTAACGGCCAACCTGCGGGCGGATTCCGCAGCGCGGTGCCCGGATGGCTCGATGCCCTGTGGAATTGCATGTTCTGGAACAATGTGAGGGATGCCTCGGGCCTCTGGTTCTGGGGCCAAAAGCTCAACGACTCCACGCTTACCGATAAGGCCAGGCGGATCATCAACCTCACCCTGGCCGCCCCGCAGAACGCCTTCGGACTCTTCCCCCTGATCTACCGGGCATCGGCCAAAACCTGGCAGAACAACAGTTTCGATGTGCTCAACGGTCAATACGGGCTCTTCAGCTCCGGTCAGGTATGCGGCACCTATGATGTGGTCTCGATGAGCATGACCTGCGCCCGCCTGCTGGAGTATTACCGGAACTGCGAAGCCGACAGCCGCATCCTTCCCTTTGTGAAGAAATACGGCGACTGGCTGGCAGGGGCGGTGAATGCCAATGGCACCATCCCATCGTATGTCGGGACGAACATGAAACTCTCGGATGTGCTGCTCGAAAGCGCACAGCCTGCGGCCGGCATGTGGTTCCTGGCCGAATTGAATTCCGCTACCGGCGATCAGAAATACCTTGATGCGGCCGAAAAGATTGCCGCCTACCTGGTCCGGGAGATCCTGCCCCGGCAAAAATGGGTCGACCTGGAGCAGTACTTCTCTTGCGGTGCCAAGCCCCTTGCGTTTACAGGTGATGAGGAGCAGGGCCAGCTGGCGCGCGGCAACCTGAGCGTCGGCTGGGCAGCCAAGGGGTTTGCCGCCCTCTACCGCGCATCCGGGAAACAGTCCTACCTCGAAGCCGGCGAAAAGTGCATCGATTACCTCACGTTCACCCAGTGCAGCTGGGACCCGCATTACATCTACACGGCCTATCCGTTCGGAGGGTTCACGGTCGACAATGCCGACCATGCCACCTACCTCGATGCCCGGCAGGCTGAGTATGCCGAGCCATTCATCTGGTACGGCAAAACACTCGGCCGCCAGGACCTGCTGGAGCGTGGTGTAGCCGCCGCCCGTTCATCGGTGGTGCTCATCAACCACCCCCTGCACAAATCCAACGGAATATATGAATACACCAACATCTACCCCTTCGGGCTGGGACCCGAGAACATCGACCATGAGGGGCACCCGCAGTCGGCCATGCGCACCCACGCAGGATGGGGCGAGGGCTCCGGCGTATTTACCGGCCTTTCGGATGCATACCGTGAACTGGGAGGAGCCTACATCAATACAGAAAAAAACCTGGCTGTCGGAGTGGATGGCGTGACCATCAAAGAATACAGCCTCTCCGGCAAAACCCTTACCATCGCGATGGCTTCCATGCTCGATATCCTAAAGGAACCCTGGAAAAAGCCCTATAAAATCGCACTGAGAATCGACGGCCTCGATCCGGACGGCCTCTACACGCTGATTCTCAATGGGGAACGGAACGACAGCCTGCCTGGCAGCAAGTTATCCGGACTGGTGATCTCGGCCTATCCCGGCGGGGACCTGTTCGTTGACCAGGCACGCCTCGACGGTAAAAACGATTATGATTTTTCCGTTTACCCGAACCCCTCCACCGACCTGGTAAACATTGATGCCACAAAGGGTTTCGACCGGCTGCGGTATTTTTCTCAGGCCGGTAGGCTGATCTCGGGCGAAGCGTTCGTCCAGGCCCGGAAAAAGCTTTGCAACATTTCTAACCTGCCCGCGGGGATCTATTTCCTGGAAGTATCCGACGGGGAAAATTCGGCCATTAAAAAACTGGTAAAACTGAAATAATCCCATCAATTAAAATGAGAGCCATTCACATTCCCGTTGTTCTTCTGATTATATCGGCCTTTCAGTTTGAAAATGTCTTCGGTTCAGATTGGCCTGTCCTTAAAAGATACGATCAGGAACATACCTATAATATTGCCCTCCCGATAGGGGGTATTGGAACTGGAACGGTCTCCCTTGGCGGAAGGGGAAATCTTCAGGATTGGGAAATCATGAATCGTCCGGCAAAGGGTTACAATCCGGGTATAAATGCCAATTCAATATACCCCAACTCGGCTTTTTTTTCGCTTTATACGGAAATAAGCGGCAAAAAAGACCTTCGGCTGCTGGAAGGTCCGGTACCGTTTTATTTGTATCAGGGAAGTCAGGGAGCCGTCGCAACCAATCACGGCCTTCCAAGATTCAAGGAGGCCTCTTTTGATGCGGCTTACCCTTTCGGACAGGTAAACCTTAAAACCCCGCAGGTCCCCGTCGAAGTAAAAATAAAAGCGTTCAATCCCCTGATTCCCGGAGATATCGACAACAGCAGCATCCCGATGGCAGTAATCGATTTTGAGCTGGCCAACACATCGGATCAGGAAGTTTCTTTCAGTGTCTGCGGAAGCATGCCGAACTTCATCGGAGAGGATGGCAGTCAGGGTAAAGCGGTTGGAAATAGAAACACCTACATCACCGATCAGGGCATTAAAGGAATTTTCTTTTCCTCAACGGGCGTTGATAAAGGAACCGACCAATGGGGAGAAATGGCTCTTGTCACCACTTCAAAGGGAAATATCTCCTACCGCACAACCTGGTTGCCGGAGCGATTCGGGGTACCCTTGCTGGACTTCTGGGATGATCTGTCGAAAGACGGGCAACTGGACACCTTGACAGGCAGCAATTCCAGTACGCCCATGGCATCCCTTGCCGTCAGCGATGTTCTGCCGGCCCATGCGAAAAAGACCATCCGGTTCCTGATCACCTGGTATTTCCCGAACAGGACCGCCTGGTCATCCAAACCTTTGAAAAATTATTATGCCACAAAATACAGCGGCGCCCGTGATATAGCCGTCAGGACCGTTCCGCAGCTGGAACGGTTGGAAGCCAAAACGGCTGAATTTGTTGATGCATTCTGCAAAAGTGATATTCCGGAAGAAGTGAAGGAGGCCGCCCTGTTCAATGTAAGCACCCTCAGGACCCAGACCTGTTTCCGCCTTTCCGACGGCAACTTCTTTGCCTGGGAGGGATGCGGCGACAAAGAAGGAAATTGTATGGGAAACTGCACCCATGTCTGGAACTATGAAACGGCAACGGCCTTTCTGTTTGGAAATCTGGCGCGATCCCTTCGCAGGATCGAATTCGGGCTCGCCACCCTGGAGAATGGCCTGATGTGCCACCGGGTAAAACTCCCGCTGGACGAAATACCCGCTTTCCCTTATGCCTTCGCCGATGGCCAGATGGGTTGCCTATTAAAGCTATACAGGGAATGGCAGTTATCCGGGGATGATGCTTTTTTGAAAGAACTCTATCCCAAAGCAAAGAGTGCATTAAATTATTCCTGGATCAAAGGAGGCTGGGATGCCAACCAGGATGGTGTGTTCGAAGGAGTCCAGCCCAACACCATGGATGTTGAATACTATGGGCCGAATCCGCAGATTACCATATGGTACCTGGGCGCACTGCGCGCCATGGAGGAAATGGCAAAATATATGAAAGACCGCGAAATGGCCTCAAAATGCAGAAAGCTTTTTGAAAGTGGCAGCCGGTGGACGGATGAAAACCTTTTTAACGGGGAGTACTATGAACAGAAAATTGCGGATCCCAAAACTTTTGAATTCCTGAACATGAACGATCCCAAAGCCGTAATTCCGGACTACCAGCTGGGATCAGGGTGTTTTGTCGATCAGCTTGTCGGTCAGTACCTTGCCCATGTTTGCGGATTGGGATACCTGGTGAAAAAGGAAAATGTCGCAATGACCCTGAAGAGCATCATGAAATACAATTACCTGCCCGATCTTTCAGATCATTTCAATTGCATGCGAACTTTTGCCCTGGCCGATGAGGCCGCACTGGTCATGGCTTCCTATCCAAAATCAAGACCGGTGATTCCCATGGGATTATCTACCGAATTCATGACTGGTTTCGAATATGCAGCGGCAACAGCAATGATTTATGAAGGACAGACGGATGACGGATTGAAATGCATCAGGAATGTCCGGGACCGTTATGACGGAAGGAAAAGAAGTCCTTTCGACGAAGCGGAATGCGGTCATCACTACGGCAGGGCGATGGCCAGCTGGTCGGCATTGCTTGCCATGACCGGATTTCATTATTCCGGAGTTGCCAAAGAAATCACGTTTGGCAACATACATGGAAAATTCTTCTGGTCCAACGGTTATGCTTATGGAACCGCTGAGATATCTCAAAAGGAAGGGTCGAAAGCAATACAACTGAAAGTATTGAACGGCAAACTGGATTTGCTGAAAGTATCGGTTGAAGCTATCGGATCAACTTCCCTGAAATCGCTAAAAACATTGAATGCCGGTGAATCCGGCAATTTTGAAATTAAAATGTAAACATCAAACTTCTCAATATCAATATTATGAAAACACTTAAACTTCTCCTTCCTGTGATATTGCTGGGGTGCTTCGTGTCATCCGGTGCCCAGGAGAACAAATCCTGGTATAAATTTTCCGATGACGGAACGGTTTGCCACATATACAAAAGAGATCTTCCGACACCCTGGTTCAACCGCCTGTCGAACAACTTCCTCACCGCCTGGGTCACCCACCGGGGCGGCATCGAGGTATTCATGTCGGATCCCACGATCAACGGCCTCACGAACCCGCAGGAGGTTTCCGGAAATTTCTGGGTCAGGGCCGACGACAACGGGAAATATACCTGGGTGAACAACCCGGAATCCGAAGGTGACTGGGAGTGCCAGGCCGGTTTGGGTTACAGCCGGATCGTGTGCACGAGGGACCAGGTGAAATCGCAGGTCACCTATTTCATCCCCCTGGACGACAACGTCTTGCTCATGCAGGTGAATCTCACCAACCTTTCCTCCAAAGAGCGGAAGCTGAAGGTTTTCGGGCAGGTGGAATGGAACCTGGGCGACGGCAACAAGTTCATCGTTTACCGGGGCGACGGCAGGGCCGGGAGCCAGCAGAACCTGTACAAAAAAGCCACCTTTGCCGACAACGCCATCTGGGCGGTCCAGCCCGACTGGATCAACGTGGGCGCCTGCCGGGCATGGCCGTACACCGGTTTTCTGTCCGCCAACCAGCCGGTTAAGTCATTCGAAACCATCCGCAGGCTCTTCCTGGGTTCGAAGCTCGACTTTGCCCGCCCGCAGGAGGTTGCCGACGGGAAGCTTTCGGGCACCAACTTCTGGAGCGAGGACGATTTCCCGTGGGGGGTGCTGCAAACCGAGGTTTCCCTGGGCGCAAAAGGGGAATCGGTGGCTACCTACATCCTGGGGATGGATTACAGCAAGGAGGGGGCGGCCGCCCTGATCCGGAAATACCAGGATCAGAAAGTCGTGGATCAGGAATTCAACCGGATGGGCGCCTTTTATTCGGACCTTGTGAACAACAGTATCAATTCCAAAACGCCTGATCCCGACAACGACCGGATCGTGAATATCTGGACCAAGTACCACTGGAGCCAGGTGATCAAGCGGAGTGAGAACGATCCTGCCATCGCCGGGATAGGCTTCTGGAACTATGGGATCGAAGGGGGGACCCTCGGCGTGCATCCGGAGCACACCACCCTGCCCTTCATTACATCCGTAAATGACCAGATGATCGATTATCTGCTGAAATGCCAGACGGACAATATCTCGCTCACGGAAATCGCCGTCAGCTTCCCGGCCATGCGGTATGCCGACATCCAGAAGGACCCGAAGGACTTCAAGGCCGGGAGCCAGTTCAAGGTCCCGCACCATCACGACACCTACGGATTCCTTTTCTCCATCCTCAACTACATCAAGGAGAAAGGCGACAAGGATTTCATGAACCGGGAATACCCCTACCTCGAGGGTACCACCGGCACCGTGTGGGACCACATCGACCGGGCATTCATCATCTGCCTGTCGGGGCTGTCGGTCAACGGGCTTCCCCGCATCCCGGCGAATGTGGGCGACTGGATGGATGAGTTCACGAAGGTCAGCCAGTACGGCCAGGCCGAGAGCGTGATGTTCGGCATGGAGTTGTGCTACTGGCTGAAGGAATACGCCAAGATCGCACGGCTCTGCGGCCGCGACGACCTAGCGGCCAAATGGGAAAAAGATTACAATTATATGAAAGGAGCGATCAACGAGACCTCCTGGGACGGAGAGTGGTATGCCGCGGTTTTCGCCGACCGCAACGGCAAACGGACACCAATAGGAACCCACCTGAATAAGGAAGGGAAGATTTACCTCAACTCCCAGTCATGGGCTGTTCTCAGCGGAATCACTGACAAAGAGAGGGCCGATAAATGTCTGAACTCTGTAAAATCCATGCTGACAAGCGATTATGGTCCTAAAGTCTTTTCTCCTTCTTACACTTCCTATGATGAGTATGTCGGCACCCAATCGATCTATGCCCCGGGATTCCGGAATGCAAATATTTATCCGAGACCGGCTGGCTGGGCCATCATTGCGGCGGCCATGGCTGGCAAGGGGGACCTGGCCTGGGATATGTACCGGAAGACATCCCTTTCGCACCAGACGGAAAAGATGGAGGTTTACCAATGCGAACCCTACGTCTATCCTGAAAACTATGTGGGACCCGACCACAGGCTGGCCGGGAAGGGACAGTTCCAGTGGTGCTTCGGCGAAGCTACCGGTTGGATGTGGATCGCCTACAACTATTACCTGCTGGGCGTCAGGCCGGAATTTGAAGGGCTGGTGATCGATCCGCGGATGCCGCGGGAATGGAACGAATACAGTGTCGAGCGGCCTTTCCGCGGCGACCATTATTCGGTGCTTGTAAAGAGAAATGCCAGACTCGCACCGGGTGAACTGAAAATCCAGCTGGACGGGAAGGCCGTGAAAGGAAATCTGATCGTACCGGTTAAGGATGGGAAAACTCATCTGTTGAATGTTGAAGTGGGCCCGGCATTGAAATAATGAAATCTGCCATGGCAAAAAAAAATACCTGGGTTATTTTGATTGTAAGTCTGACAATGATGTCAGCTTGTACCCATTCTGGATCAAGGTTTCTGATTCCGGAAGATAAAAAACTTTCGGAAGATTGGATATCCTCATTGACCTCCCGGGGCAAGCCTGAAGTCTGGAGCCGTGGCCAGTTGCGATACATCGGGATGCCGGTGGGAGGGATTGCCTGCGGTCAGCTGTATCTTGCGGGTGATGGAAGGCTATGGTTGTGGGACATTTTCAAGAGTAATTATTCCCGCGAAGATGTTACCGGTTTAAAGCTGGATCTGATGACCATGAACGGGCATTATACCAAGCCTGTGGATTCAGATGGAGGAATTTACAGCGCACGCAATGGAGCAAGTGTAGAACAGGGTTTTGCCATAAGGATAAAAACTGATAGTGAAAACCAGTTCCGGACTTTGGATAAGAAAGGGTTCCCAGAGGTTAGTTTTCTGGGGGAATACCCTATGGGCAAGGTTAATTATACTGATAAAGACTGCCCGGTAAGCGTTCAACTGGAAGCCTTTTCTCCCTTCATCCCGTTGGATGCGGCAAATTCAGCATTGCCGGCTACTATCCTGGCATTTACAATTACGAATAATGGCGGATCAACAGCCGAAATAGGGTTGACGGGGTGGCTGCAAAATGCTGCCTGCCCCTATGACAGTCAGGCTTTTCTGGGGCAAAGGCAAAGTACTTTGCTCAAACAGAATGGGCTCTTTACGCTGCATTGCGAAATTGAACCTTCCCCGGGGAAAGGGCTTGATAAGCATCAAGGCTTTGGTTCATTGGCACTTAGCTTGATTGGTACCGATTCCGATACCGTATATGGTAATCCGGATATAGCTGTACCTTTAGCTGAGCCCGTATTTTCAACCCGGTTCCTCACTGATGCCCGGAGATCAAAAACACTGGATAAAAAACTGGTTGGTTCGCTTGGGCAGATTTTTACACTTGCACCGGGGCAGCAACGTACACTCACATTCTTGTTAACATGGTATTTCCCTTTACACCAGGAAAAGGGAAAACTCGGAGAGAAGATAGGAATAAAAAATCCTGCTGACCCTGACCCGGCCTTCCAGGTCAATGGGAGGCTGGAGATGACGCGGATAAAAGATTTTGCAGTCCTTAACCGCCATTATAAGCCATGGTTTACCAGTGCAGCTGATGTTGCCGGGATTATTGCCTTAAAATACGATAGTCTGGCAGGCAGTACCCAAAAATGGAATCAGACCTGGTACAGGTCAACATTACCTTACTGGTTACTCGACAGGACAATGATACCCACCGATGCACTGGCCACACAAACCGTGCATTGGTTTGACAATGGCAGATTCTGGGGATGGGAAGGAGTAGAATGTTGCGGAGGTACGTGTGCACACGTTTGGAACTATGCCCAGGCTATGTCGCGGTTATTTCCTCAATTTGAAAGAGGATTGCGTGAAAACATCGATTACGGTATTGCTTTTAATGCTTCAACCGGGGGTATCGCAAACCGGGCCGAAATAGAAATTAGCCCGGCCATGGATGGTCAGGCCGGAACGATCCTCCGGACATGGCGCGAGCACACGATGTCGTCAGATGATGCCTTTCTTCGGCGGGTATGGCCGGGAACCAAAAAAGCCATTCAATGGCTGATCGGTCAGGATCCTAAACATCAGGGAATCATTGAAAAGGCGCAGCCCAATACCCTTGATGCAACCTGGTTTGGCCCGATGGGATGGATCTCATCAGTATATTGCGGCGCACTCCGGGCCGGACAGCAAATGGCAACGGAAATGGGGGACGCAGGCTTTGCCGATACTTGCAGGGTCATCGCAGAAAATGGCTACGCAAACATTCCAAAAGTGCTGTTCAACGGAGAATATTTCATTCATATCCCTCCTGATTACAACAACATCAATACAAATACGGGGTGCCATATCGACCAGGTTTTAGGGCAGTCCTGGGCTTCACAGCTAGGGTTGCCAAGGGTTCTGCCAAAGGCGGAAACCGTATCGGCCCTCACTGCAATCTGGAAGTACAATTTCGCCCCGGATGCAGGAGGATACGCTGTATCGCATAATATTATCAAAGGGCACCGGATTTATGCCGAGGATAACGAAGCAGGTCTGATCATGACTACCTGGCCTCATGGGGGAGATTCCCTGGCAGTTCCGGGAATGAAAAACAAGACCGAGGATTTTAAGACGTGGATCGGTCCCGGTGGATATTTCGATGAATGCATGACCGGCTTTGAATACCAGGTGGCAGCTCATATGATCTATGAGGGCAGTCCGGGCAGTGAGTTGGTCAGGAATGGTTTGGCCATTGCCCGAGCTATCCACGACCGGTATGCGCCCGAAAAGCGAAATCCTTACAACGAAATCGAATGTGGCGACCATTATTCCCGTGCCATGGCGGCTTTTGGAGTCTATCTGGCAGTTTGCGGGTTTGAATATCACGGGCCTAAAGGGATAATTGGCTTCGATCCGAAAATTTCTCCCGAAGACTTTAAATCTGCCTTTATTACCGCTGAAGGTTGGGGAACCTTTTCACAAAAAAGAGAATCCGGAAAGCAAGAGAACACCCTGGCACTCGATTATGGCAGGCTTAATCTGAATCAGTTTAAAATTCAGCTGGAAAAGGGTGAAATCGTGTCGCGCGTAACTGTTAATGGACAAAAAACTGTTGAATTTGACTTCTCTGAAAAAACAGGGGAATTAAAAATTAAATTAAATAACCATATGTTTTACAAGGGGGAAGAGCTTCAGATTATTTGTTCTATGAATAAATCACTTTGAAATAGCCGAAACTCCAATATTATGGGAAAATTATTTCAGTCAGACGAGGATAATATCTATCCGGAAATCTATCTGGCCATAGATAACTGTTTCGCTTCCAAGAGGTTTACGGAACCTGAGGACTGGTTGAACCTGATCACCGATCTGGGGGTATTTTATATTGAAGCCAGTGCCGATACGGAATGCGATCCTTTGTACATGGGAAGGGATTATCTCCTGCGATGGGTCGACAAGGTCTATCATGCAACCGCAAAATCGGGAGGATCAATCTGCAATCTGTATTCCGGACATGGAACCTATTCCACCCTGGGCCTTGCCCATACCGATCCCCAGGTCAGGGAACGGATATTGAATGGCTGGTTGAAACCGATGGTCGAATCTGCCGCAGCTTTGGATGCCGGACTTGGATTTTTTTGTCATGCCTTCGCCAATCAGATATTGCAAAAGCCGGATCTATACAGAGATTACAATAATGAGCTCATCATAAACCTGGCTGAAACAGCGCGATTCGCTCATGTGGCAGGCTGCAGGGCGGTTGGATTGGAGCAGATGTATTCGCCCCACCAGATCCCATGGACGATTCAGGGTGCAAAGGACCTTATGAACCGCGTCAGCGAAAAATCGATAAAACCCCTTTACATCACCATCGATACCGGACACCAATCCAGCCAGGGGAGTTTTCTGAAACCCGGGCTGAAGGCTATCCTCCGGGCCATGGAGCAATACCGGCAGGACGGACAACCCGGCAGGCTGTGGTTAGGACCCGATACAGCCTACAGATTATTTGAAAATTGCAAAGACCTGGATAATGATCAATTAGAAGATCTTGGCAATCAGATTCTTCTGGAGGCGGACAGCTATCCGTACCTGTTTTCAGAAAATCCGGACTGTTCAACCTATGCCTGGCTGGAGGAACTGGCCTGTTATTCCCCGATCATACATCTGCAGCAGACCGATGGAACAACATCCGGCCATTGGCCATTTACCGGAGAGAACAATGAAAGGGGAATGATCGAAGGAGAGAGAGTGCTGGAAGCCATCAAAACTTCCTATGAAAATCAGCAGAACCTGAATTTACCTAAAGTAGACAGAATTTATATGACCATCGAGATTTTTGCATCCACTGGAAGCATCAACTATTATACTATCAGGGACCTGCAGGAAACGATCCGGTACTGGAGGCAATTTATCCCGGAAGATGGCTGGAAACTGGACAAACTGGTTTAACAAAAACAAAACGGAAAAGAATGAAAACATCAGGAAAGATCTTTAGCTTGATCCCGAATGCCGTTATGGCAGCGGGCATGCTGGCATTCATGGGCTGCGGCGGCCCGGAACAATCCAAACCAACCGTAAGCGTTCATCAGGACGGCCCCGTCACCGAGATCACCAACGGACTGGTAAAAGGGCGGTTTGAGCAGAAAGGCACGGCCATAGCCCAATCCTATTACGTGGCATCGGGTAAAGGCTGGGAACTGGTTGCCTCTTCGCTCGAAAGGCCGGACAAGACCGGCCAGGGGGTTGCTCCACTCTATGGCCGGGGTGAGGGTTTCGCAAACGAATACCGTGTGATGGTGCAGGAGGGACTGCAGTTGATAAAAGTCCTTGAAAAAACCCGGGAGGCTGCAGGAATCCTGCTAACCGGGACTGCCGGCGGGACAAAGATCGAGCAAACCGTCAGTCTGGGCCGCGGGTGGGATTACTTCCATGTGGAAGTGGCGGCAACACTGGATGGCAGCCAACCCAAAACCGAATACCTGCTCTCTTCGCTGGTGTTTGCACCAGCGGGCGAACCCGATTACCGCTTCACACCGACCGTAAAGCGTGCCGATGATGACGTTGTCGGTGACCGCAAATTCTTTGCACCGGCCACCATCCTGGAAAAGGACGGTCTGATGATGGCGCTTGTGCCGGACCTCGACCTGATCAAGGAGAGTAAGGTTTTCGCACAGGGCGCCCGCCCGCAGAAGCACCCGCGCGTATTTGCCGTACCGGTGGATACGAACCGGATACTCTTCCCCACCGGGATGGATCTCTGCCTCAACTCCGGCATCACACAGCAGCCGGTTGTCACCTACGGGTTCATGGATTACTGGACCGAGCAGCACGTATACTGGCGGCATGAGAACGAAAACGGAGCACAGGTTAGAATGCTCTCCGACAACAACCTGAAATACGGCTTCGACCTTTTCCTCAATGCCGGTGTGGAAAAATACCGCGGCTATGAACGCATATCTGCCTGGCTGTGGGAACAATACGGATCAAAAACATTCCGGTTGCCGAAGCCCCAGGTGCTGCCTTTCGGAGAATATGCAAAGATATGCTACCCGGCTTCTTTTGCCTACCAGGGTTATGACGTCTCACCCGGACCCGTGGTTACGAACCGCACCGGCAAGCCCGAACTGGCTTCCTATCAGGAATGGGAGCTGAACGGGGTGCCGGTAGGCGGTTTCCGGCTGAGCGCACCGCAATGGTACCAGTTCATCTACAACACAGCCTGGTGGAACAACGTTTGCGATGCAACGGGAATATATTACTGGGGTAAGAAATCGGGTGACTCCTCGCTGATCGACAAGGCCCGCCGGATCATCCGGTTTACCCTGTCGTCGCCCCAGAACGAAGGGATGTTCCCCGGGCTTTATGACATCAATAAACACACCTGGCAGCTCAGTTTATGGAACCCGCCGATGGAGGGGTATGATCCTGCCTTTGTGAGCTCTTACTGGGGATATAACAACAGCCAGGGCGTTTACCAGACAGCCTCGGCAAGCGTGACGGCCGGTTTCCTGATGCACTACCGGCAGAACTGTGAAAATGATCCCGGTATTCTTCCCTTTGTGCAGCGGTACGGCGACTTCCTGGTCAGCCATATGGATCCGAACGGCTGCGTGCCCGGATGGTTCAGCACGAAGCTCGAACCGGTACCGAGTCTTCGCTGGAATGCCGACGGAGGTGCCCACATCTGGGTGCTCAGCGAGCTTTTCCACGCCACCGGCGATAAAAAATATGCCGATGCAGCCGAAAAAATGGCGGGATTCATGATCCGGGAGGTTATGCCCCACCAGAAATGGTATGATTTCGAGACCTTCTATTCCTGCGCGGTGAAACCGGAAACGTTTTACGATCCCCGCACCGGCCAGTATCCGGCCAACAACATGTCGACCTCCTGGGCGCTGGAGGGGTTTGCTTCGCTATATGAGGCCACGCAGAAGAAGGAGTACCTGGCTGCCGCGGAGGCTGCCGCCGACTACTCCATCTATTACCAGGCCGTCTGGGCGCCGCATTACATCGTGACTGCCTATCCATTCGGCGGATTTTCGTCGCAGAACAGCGATGCCGAATGGCTTGACCAGAGGAGCCACCGCTTTACCGACGGGCTCATGCGGATTGGACTCCTCGCCGGAAGGCAGGATCTGCTGGAGCGCGCCGTTGCAGCCGCCCGTTCGTCGCTTACATTGGTTAACCTGCCTCAAAATGTGGAAAACGATGTGTACAAATACCCGAATTACCCACTGGGCCTTGGACCCGAGAACATCGACCACGAAGGATTTCCGCAGATGCCCCTCCGCTCCGGCCCCAGCTGGTGCGAGATCGGCGGGCTCGCGGCTGCAGCGCACCTGATGAACCGTTTGGGAGGCATCTACATCAATTTTGAAAAAAACATTGCTGTTGGTATCGACGGGATATCAGTCGAAAAATTCAATTTGAAGGATAGCAAAGTGAATATCACCCTAAAGTCACTGCTGGCCGCACTGCCCGTGCCCTTCAAGGTTCCTTTTATCCTGGAAATGCGATTGGAAGGGCTTGCAGAAGGGAATTACGAGCTGGTCATCAATGGTGGAAAGGCTGTCAAGGCAAACGCCAAAAACCTGGCTAACCTGAAGGTGAAAGTTCAGCCCGAAGGATTATTTAAAGCGGCGTTGTAAATTTAAATGCTTCATCAGAAGAGAAAACCATAAAAAATGGACAGATCAATAAGCAGATCAGGCTCCATTCTATTTGCCCTTGCGACAGCAATCCTTGCCGGTTTAACGGGCTGTGACCGTCCCTGTCCTGATGAGCCTTTCCTGATCAAAAAAAAGCAGGACCAGGGTCTTTCGAGCGGATTGTGGTATTATGATGAAGAAAGGGGCCTCGCTCCCCTGCTCGGTCATACCACAGTTACGATTGCCGACCTGAAAGGCCCGGGTATCGTCAGGATGCTGCGCATGTCGCAGCTCAGCATGACCGCATCGCCGGACTTGCCCAGGGGGATTGTTTTGGAAATTTATTATGATGATGCATCAAAACCGGCCGTGCAGGTGCCGGCTGCTGATTTTTTCGGCGACGGCTGCCAGGGGAAGGGCATTTACTATTCATCCACTTATCTGGAAAAGGTCCCGGAGGCTTACAACTGCTATATCCCCATGCCATTTAAAAAAAGAATCCGAATACAGCTTCGCAATGACACCGGCCACTATTATGCAGGATACAGTGCCGTGGAATGGGAAAAGCTGCCGGCATGGAATAGGGAATACGGGTACTTTTATGCAACTTTTACCAGAAAGTCATTCCGGCTCCAGCCTGAAACAAAAGTCAGGTTTTTCTCCGTTACCGGAACCGGGCACTTTTTGGGCCGGCAGATGAGCGTCGTGACGAGTACGCCACTCTACACCGGAAACCTTGGCTGGGTGATGGAGGGGAACAATTACTTTTCAGTCGACGGAAAGGAGAAAGCTTTCAACTACCTGGGAACCGAAGATGCGTTTACGTTCAGTCACGGGTTCGTCAGGACCTGGGTGGGTCAGCATGGCGGAATCACCCATGTGGTTCACAAGGGATTGCAGGACAGTGCCGATACGGCCGAGCTTTCCATTTTCCGCATGCATGACCATATGCCGATCCGGTTTGAAAAATCGTTTGAATGGACCATCAACTGGCAATATGAAACCATGTTTGCCTGGCCGCAATACTGGCGGAAACAGACAGGCCCTGACGGGGGCTGGGTTGATTATGCCGCGGTCACCTACTGGTATATGACCTCCCCGGACGGGTTTGACCATGAACCACTGGCGCCGTTGGCGGAACGGTCGGAAAACCTCTTGCCTCCCAATACCCGTTCACCGGAATTTGCATTTCCTGAACCTGACGTTGAACCGGCCATCATGGAGGCTTTCAGGAGCATGAATGTCGATCCTGACCCGGTCAATACGATCTCTTCTGAAAAAGATATGCAGCGGATAAACATCACAGGCGCCTATCCCGGGACGCACCCGTTTTTCATCGACCAACCGCGTATCATTATATGGCAGCCCGGCGACAACGGGCATATAGGCCAGCCTAACCCCGGACGCACCGGCATCGTCGCCGTTCATCCCGCAAGTCTGGAGTCACCCTGCCTTCTTTTCAGGAAGCTGAATGTCCCTGCCACAGATAAACCGCTCCTGCACCTGGTTGTTTCCGGCGATCCTTATGGCCAGCGCGGGCCGCGCTGGGAGGGCGAGGACGATTTCGTGATCAGGGTTGGGATTCATGATGGCCGTAGCACTGCCTGGCTCGACCGGCAAATCCTCGAACCCGGGGATAAACCCGATGCAAATAACTGGTATCTGCTAGATTATGAGCTTTCTGCGTATAAGGGTAAAACTGTCCTGATCGTGGTGGAAATACCTGCCGGCGGGAAAAACAACCACTGGTTCAATGAAGAGGCATTTTTCGATGAGATCAGCGTGAAGGTTGAAAAATAATCCGGTCATCATGAAGAATCCGTCATTGAATCTCGTTGCCTTTATACTTGCGGTCACGGTTATTTCCTGCGCTACGGATAACAGCGACACAAAGTGGCGTCCTGCCATCGGACCCCTGACCACCCCCTGGACGAGCGCCGTTACACCGGACCATGTGCTTCCCGAATATCCCCGGCCCCTAATGGTCAGGCCGGACTGGCTCAACCTGAACGGATTGTGGGAGTATGCCACAACCCCTCTGGATGCCGTACGCCCGGATTCCTTCCCCGGCCGGATCCTGGTGCCGTTCCCGCTGGAATCGGCCCTATCGGGCGTCATGAAACAACTGAAGCCCGATGAGCTGCTCTGGTACCGGAGAACATTCCAGGTGCCTCGGAAGTGGAGGGACCGTCATGTTTTGCTGCACTTCGGCTCCGTCGACTGGCAGTCGGATGTATTCGTGAACGGCAGGAAGGTGGCGGACCACAAGGGCGGATATGACCCGTTCAGTGTGGATATCACCGGCGCTCTGGGTCCCGGCATGGAACAGGAGCTTGTTGTGCGCGTTTGGGACCCCACCGACCTGGGCCGTACCGATACCGCACGGGCGCCGCGCCAGCCGAGCGGGAAGCAGCGGTCGGTCCCTTACGGAACGGAGTATTCCCAGGTGAGCGGGATCTGGAAAACGGTCTGGCTGGAGCCCGTGCCCGAATCAAGCATTTCAGCATATGCGGTTGCCGCGGATATCGACAGGCAGGAACTTACGGTAAATGTTACCGCCACCGGAACGGATGAATCGTGGACTGTAGAGGCGGTGGCCATCGATAACGGCAAGATAGTCGCCCGCACATCCGGAAGTCCCGCCGGCCGGTTGACCCTCAGGATCCCCCGATGCAGGCTCTGGTGGCCCGATGACCCTTTTCTTTATGATCTGAAAATAGCTCTGTATCAGGGGAACACAAAGATCGATGAAGTGAGTGGCTATTTCGGAATGAGGAAGATCTCCGTCGGGAAGGATGACAAACAGGTGACCCGCATCCTGCTTAACAACAAATTCGTTTTCGAAACCGGATTGCTCGACCAGGGCTACTGGCCCGACGGCCTTTACACGGCTCCGACGGATTCCGCCCTGCGGTTCGACATTGAGCTCATGAAGAAGCTCGGGTTCAATGTCGCCCGGAAGCACGGAAAGGTGGAGCCCGACCGCTGGTACTGGTGGTGCGACAAACTGGGCCTCCTGGTGTGGCAGGACATGATCCCCAAGTTCCCGGCAGCCGGATACGGGAGAAACGAGCTCTATACCGCCCCGGAAGATGCACGGCAGTTTGAGCTCGAGATGCAGCGAATGATCAAAGGGCTGAGAAACCATCCCAGCGTGATTGTATGGACGGTTTTCAACGAAACCTGGGGGCAATACGATACCAAAAGGCTGACGAAATGGGTGAAGGAACTCGACCCGACGAGGCTGGTGAACAGCGCCAGCGGATGCGAAAATTTCGGCGTGGGCGACATCATCGACGGCCACCAGTATCCCGGCCCGGGCCCCGGACCCACCAAATCGTGGCCGCCGGCCGGGCCCGATGAATGGCAATGGGAGGTGAAAGCCATGCCCGACAGCACCCGGGCGGCGCTGCCGGGGGAATACGGCGGCACCTTCCTCTTCTTCCCGGAAAACTCCTGGAACAAAACACTGCTGGGCCTGAAACCTTTCACCGACGCCGGGTATCCGCTGCTGCAGACCCGGGATGAACTCACGGACAGGCTGTTGGCCATGCTGGAAACCCTCCATGGGATGATCACCTCCAACGGCATCAGCGGGGGACTCTACACCCAGTTTTCCGATGTCGAGGTCGAATGCAACGGGCTGGTCACCTACGACCGCCGGCTGGTTAAAATCGACTCCACACGGGTCAGGGAATATATCGGGAAACATTTTAGATAAACGAAGGAAAACAAGAAATCACGACATGAAGCGACTGAAACGGTTAAGTACTTTATTATCGGGCTGCTTCCTCATGGCATCCCTGGTTATTTCCTGTTCGCCGGAAAAGGCTCCATCACCCGGGAAGCACATCCGCGATTTTGACGGGCTCCGCAAGGAATTCAGCCTGCCGTCGGCCGAGTTCGGTACGGTGCCGTTCTTCGTTTGGAACGGAAAAATCACCCGCCCCGACATAGATTCGTATCTTATTGATTTTAAAGAGGCCGGTTGCGGAGGGGTTTTCATTCATGCGCGCCCCGGTTTGGTTACCACCTACCTTACGGAAGAGTGGTTTGATTTATTCAGATATACCGTTAAGAAAGGGAAAGAACTCGGCATAAATGTCTGGATATATGATGAATACAATTTTCCGAGCGGGTTCGCCGGCGGGCATGTCCCGGCGGAGATGCCGGAATCGTACAACCAGGGGCAGGGGCTGCAGATGAAAAAAGCGGATACCGCACCCCCGGATACGGCCGGTTATTACCTCGCGCTGAAGGAGTCGGGAGGCCGGTTTGAGGAAGTCTCCGACCGGAAGGCGGAAGCCGGCAAGGCGGGGAACTATTATCTTTTTACAAAAGCCTGGTATTCGAAAGGGGAAAACGATTACTACTTCCACGGCAACTGGTACGGGGGTTACACCTATGTCGACCTGCTGGTTCCCGGCGTAACGGAGAAGTTCATCCGGGCCAACATGGACGGGTACGAAAAATATGCGGGGGATGAATTCGGGAAATCGATGCCCGGCATCTTCACGGATGAGCCCCACCTGAATTCGCCCGGCGGTATCCGCTGGACGCCTGACCTGTTCGTTGTATTTGAAAAACAGTGGGGATACGACCTGAAACTGAACCTGCCTTCGCTTTTTGAGGAGGTTGGCGACTGGAAAAAGGTGCGCCACAATTATGCGCAGACGCTGCTGCAGCTGTTCATCGACCGGTGGGCCAAACCCTACTCGCAATATGCAGCTAAGAAGGGCCTGCTGTGGACCGGCCACTACTGGGAGCATGAGTGGCCGTTCATCCGGCTGGGGCCCGACAATATGGCGATGTATCCCTGGTTCCAGGTTCCCGGTATCGATTGCCTCTTCAACCAGTTCAACGAAACCTCCACCAGTGCCCAGTTCGGGAATGTCAGGTCGGTGAAGGAGCTGGCCAGCGTGGCCAACCAGTACGGGCTGAACCGGACCCTCTGTGAAACCTATGGTGGCGGCGGGTGGGACGTGACCTTTGCCGACCTGAAACGGCTTGGCGACTGGGAATACGCGCTCGGTGTGAACATGATGAACCAGCACATGTCGCCGATAACCATAGAAGGTTACCGGAAATATGATCATCCGCCCTATTTCACCTACCACGAACCCTGGTGGAAGCATTACGGCCACCTCAACCGTTATTTCGGACGGCTGTCGGCAGCCCTTTCTTCGGGAAAACAGGTGAACGACATCCTCGTGATCGAGCCCACCACCTCGGCCTGGATGTACGATTCCTATGGGAAGCCGGATCCGCGGACGCAGGAGACCGGCAACTCCTTCCAATCCTTTATCACAAAGCTCGAAAAAGCCCAGGTGGAATATGACCTGGGGTCGGAAAACATCCTGCGTGAAAACGGCAGGGCCGAAAACGGCAGGCTGGTGGTCGGGCAGAGGAGCTATTCGAAAGTGATCATTCCGCCCTTTGCGGAAAACATCAACCGGGCGACGCTTGAGCTCCTGAAGGCCTATGTTTCGCAGGGGGGCAGGCTGTATTTGTATTCCAGGCCCGAAAGGATCGAGGGATCGGCGGACCCGGCATTTGCAGGCCTGCTGAAGGCCAACCGGGGGAATATCGTTCAGCCGGGCGACTCCCTGGCTACGGCTGACACCCGCCTGTTTGCCGGAGAGGAGCTGAAGATTGAACATGCGGGCGGAAACCTCTTCCACCACCGGCGGATTTTAACAGACGGACAGGTCCTGTTCCTGGTCAATTCCAGCATGGCTGATTCCGTAACCGGAAAGGCATCGCTGGCGGGCAGGCAGGCAATTGTCATGGATGCCTTCACCGGGAAGATGGCGAAATATCCCGCCTCACCGGACGGGAAAGGCAGCCTGAGCCTGGACTTCGCCCTTCCGCCGGCAGGCAGCCTCCTCCTGTTCATAGCCGCATCGGAAAACAAGGATATCCCGGACAGGGCAAAACCGGTTGAACTCATCCCGGTTCCCCTATCATCGGCAATCGAGGTTAAACGCATGCAGGACAATGCCCTGAACATCGACTTCTGCGAACTGGCGCTCGAGGGCCAGCCCGGCGTTGAGATGAACGTTCTCGATGCGTCGGACAAGGTTTACAAGCATTACGGCTTTGAACGGGGTGATCCATGGGCAACCTTTGTTCAATTCGACAACAAGCTGATGGCCAGGGATACCTTTGGGCAGGGTACCGGTTTCAAGGCAACATACCAGTTTACCGTGGAAGGCGGATTCGATATTTCCGGCATCCGGGCGGTGGTTGAACGTCCCGATCTGTGGAAGGTGTCCGTCAACGGCACGGACGTTAAGAAGATCCCGGGTGAATGGTGGCTCGACCGCAATTTCGGCGTGTTCGCCATCGGGTCGCTGGTTAAATCCGGGGAAAATGTGATTACCCTGGAGGTATATCCAATGAAACTTTTTGCCGAGATTGAGCCGGTTTATATAACCGGTATCTTCTCGGTTGTGCCGGCCGACAAAGGATGGAAGCTGACCGAGCCCCCGGGTAATTTCACAACCGGAAGCTGGAGCGGCCAGGGATTGCCCTTTTATTCATGGGGAGTATCCTATACCAGGTCCTTTGAGGTTCAGAAGCCCGGGTTGCATTATGAGATAGGCCTTGGTGAATGGAAAGGGACCATCGCGGAGGTGACGGTGAACGGCTCGCCCGCCGGGACCATCGCCTATCCGCCTTACCGGCTCGATGTCAGCGGGTTGATCCGGGAAGGAAACAACTCCGTCACGGTCACCATACTAGGCAGCCTGAAGAACCTGCTCGGCCCGCACCATAAGAATCCCCCGGCCGGCATGGCCATATCGCCGTTCTGGCGCGGCGTAAAATCCTATCCGCCGGGAAAGGATTACCAGATCCTTGATTATGGGCTGATGGAGGATCTGTGGTTGTACCGGAGCAGATGAAAAGGTTAGGAGGTTAGGAGGTTAGGTGGTTAGGAGTTCCGTTATGGCAGTGTAGTTTTTTATAAGTTGCCACGGCATTTATGCCGTGGATGGGGTAGTCCCCCTGAATTCGGGCTTTAGCCCAAAAATAAATAATCATGGTTTCATTACATAGGATTTTGGAGCGAATGACATGGGTGGCCGGGGCCGGATTAACGGCACTGTGCCTCATGCCGGGCTGCGGCCGGGAGGGAATTTCCTTGAAGGAAAGATCCGCCGGCAGCCATTATTCGGTGGAAGTTAAGAATGAGAAAGTCAGGGCCCTTTTCGCGAAAAATGAACGGGGTATATCCCAGGAATTTTATGCCCGGGCCGGTGGGGAGTGGGTTTGTATCACCCGATCTTTCCTGCCGCCAAAAGAACAACCGGATTCGGCGATCCGGCTGTACAACACCAGCCTGGATCCGGCCAACCGGTTATTGACCAGCGAGCTACGGGATTCAATCCTGATAAAGGAATCCGGCAGGAACCGGGTTACCATCCTGTTAACCGGAAATTCCAGCGGACAAAACGTTGAGCAGACGGTGAGCCTCGAAAAAGGGATGTCCCGGTTCCATATTGAGGTATCCGCCATCCTCACCGGCCAGCCCGCAACGCTGGAATACCTGCTGTCGCCGTTCCTGTTTTTACCGGCAGCGAAGCCCGAATTCATCCACGCACCCAAGCTCAAGTTTGCCAAAGATGACATTTTCGGCGACCGGACCTTTTATTCCCCTGCGGTCATCCTGCAGGAAAAGGGGCTGTTCTGTGCGCTGGTGCCGGATCTCGACATGATCAACGAATGCATGGTGTTGTCGCCGGATGCGCGGTATTCATCGACACGGATACCCGGCAGGCCGCTCGACCTGCCCCGTGATTCGGCAGTTTGGTCGATGCCGACTGCGCTGGATTTCAACCTGATATCCGGTCTGGCCGACCGGCCGCTCTTTTCATTCGGCATTGCGGATGCGGTTGCCACGCACCACATGCACTGGCTCCATCCGAGCGACGGATCAATGGTCAGGCACCTGGACAGCAACCGGATCAAATATGGCTTCGATCTTTTCGTCAGGGCGGATGCCCCCCGCTTTGCAGGCTATCAGGAGGTGAGCCGTTTCATGTGGGAGCGATATGGCACCCCCACGCTGTTGAAACCAAGGCCCCAGGTGATGCCATTCGAGGAGTATGCCAAAACCTGTTTCCCGGCAAGCGCTTCCTATAAAGGCTGGTGGGTAGGTCAACCCGGCTGGATCATCCATAACAGCGCGCCGAAGGGATACCCGGATATGGAAGAGTGGCAGCAATGGGAAATGGAAGGCTGGCCGGTGGGAGGATTTAAAAACAATGCACCTGACTGGTATGACATGATCGAATTTACTACCTGGTGGAACAATATGCGGGATGCTGTCGGGATATATTGGTGGGGTAAGCATACATCTGATCCGGGTCTGATTGATAAAGCACGGCGAATTGTAAATCTGATATTGCTGTCTCCGCAGAATAAGGGCCCTTTCCCGGTAATCTACAGGGCTTTTAGTAAACACTGGCAGGGAAATCACTGGGATCCGCCGGCTATGATGGATTCTTCACGCGTGGACCGGTACTTTTCGAATCAGAGCCAATCCTATCAAACAAGTGCCATGAGTAAAACGGGTGCACATTTATTGCGCTGGTACCGGCTTTGCGAAGCCAATGAAAGAATCATACCATTTGTTAAAAGCTATGGTGATTTCGTGGTCAGCCATATCGATTCCAATGGTTGTCTTCCCGCATGGTTCAGTTCTGAGTTAGTCCCCAACCCCTATCTGCGCTTTAACGGAGAACAGGGAGTTCATATCTGGTTCCTTTCAGAATTATACCTGGTGACAAAGGATCAGAAATATCTGGATGCGGCTGAAAGGATGGCGTCTTTTATGAAGAAGGAGATTTTACCCAAACAAAGATGGCTGGACTTTGAAGTCTATTTTTCCTGCGGGGTAAAACCGATGAATTTCAAAGATCCCTATACCGGTCAGTATCCGAGGGGAAATGTTTCCATGTCCTGGGCTGCAGAGGGATTTGCCGCATTGTACCGTGCAAGCGGTAAAAAAGGGTGGCTTGATGCAGGAGTGCAGGTAATCGACTATTTATCACTGTACCAGACCGTCTGGGCGCCCCATTACATTTATACCGCGTATCCTTTCGGCGGGACCGATACCGACAACGGGGATGCAGCCTGGCTGAACGGTCACCAGGCCATGCTGCCGGGAATATTCGCCTGGTACGGGAAGGAGCTGGGCAGGCAGGACCTCATCGAGCGGGGGGTTGCACTGGCCCGTGCCTCGCTGGTCCTGACCAACCTGCCCGAAAATGTTGTCAACAAAGTCTATAATTTCCCCAATTACCCTGCCGGGCTGGGCCCGGAAAACATCGACCACGAAGGGATCCCCCAGACTCCGCTGCGGACGGGAGCCAGCTGGTGCGAACTCGGCGGGCTCACCGGGGTTGCCGATATCATGCGTGAAATGGGCGGCCTTTACATCAACGTTGAAAAACAGATCGCCGCAGGTGTCAACGGTGTAAATGTAAAATCCTGGAGCCAGGACGGAAATGTGCTGTCGATCCGGATGGAGAATGCTTTGCGTGAATTGCCAATGCCCTACGGCCAGCCATTCGTCATCGAACTGAAAGTGGACGGGCTGAAGGGCAAGGGCACCTACAACCTGGACCTGAACGGCACCCTGGTCAAGGGACTTACTCAGGGGCAGCTGACAAGCTACCGGGTGGAGGTGAGGAAGTGAGGGAGTGAGGATGTGAGGAGGTGAGGAGGTTAAGAGCGGAGGATGTTAAGAGGTGAGGAGGTTAGGAGAGTTAAGAACGTTAAGAAGGTTAAGAATATCGGGAATTATGAATAGGGTGGTTAAAGCTTTATTGCTGCTGACCCTGCTCGGCCATACTGATTGGACGGCAGGCCAGTCGCCTGTAACGCTGATTCAGAAGCCGGGTGAATGCACTCTTGCCAATGAGCACGTCAGGCTGGTGTGCAGGAAAGATGCGCAGGGTTTTATATCCCAACATTATTATGCAGCGGATCGTGAAGGCGCCTTCCGGGAAATCATCGCCTCCTTCCGGCCGGATTATTCTGCTCCGGCCACCGCCAAACGGACGGATACCTATAACTCCAGGAAATTCCCGTTCCGTTACCTGCTGCCGGAAATAAAAAGTGAAATGTCCATCGATAAGGGAGCTAACAGTATCATTATCAATGGAATGCAGGATGATATCGTGTTCACCCAGTCGATCCGGCTGGATCCGGGGGCGAATGAATTTTACGTGGATGCCGAAGCACGGTTTCCGAAGACCACCAACCAGGTTGACTACGTGATGAGCACCTACGTTTCGAAGCTGGGACGGAAGCCGGAATTCATCCACACACCGGCGGTGAAATTCGACAACGAGGAATCGAAACAGAATGCGCACAAGATGCTTGCTTCGCGGAACCAGGTTATCGGCGACCGGGCGTTCCAGTCGCCGGCCATCGTGGTGAAGGACAAATCCCTGTTTTTTGCATTGTTGCCCGATCTGGACAAAATCAATCAGTTCAAGGTTTTATCGCCAGATGCACGGAGGACAATCTGGATTCCCAGGAATAAATTCTGTGTTGTGGAGGATCCGGATAAGTTCTCGATGCCCACTGCCCTCGACTACACCCTGAACAGCGGCATTTCCGACGAACCGGTTTTTGCCTTTGGTTTCATGGATGCCATCATTTCGCACCATATCCATTTCAACCGTACGGATGATGATTCCGGCACAGTCCGTACCATAAATTCCGACCGGCTGAAATACGGTTTCACCCTGATGCTGGATGCCCGGGGAGAGAAAGGCTATGGAGATGTAAGCCGAGCCACCTGGGCCCGTTACGGCCATCAGGAATTCACGGACGGTGCCCACCTGGCCATGCCCTTTTATGAGTATTACCGCCTGGAAGACAGCCTTATATACATTCCTGTCGATGACCCCAACATGGACAAGCCGCTTCCCGGGTACAAGAACACCGGCTCCTGGCTGGAATGGGAAGACAATGGCGTACCCATGGGTGGTTATCGCTGCGCCGCAGATTTCATGAATGATAAAATTCAAAATACTCCCTTCTGGAACAGTATCCGGGAAGCTTCAGGTCTTTGGTACTACGGGAAAAAGCATGACAAGCCTAAAGATATTGAAAGAGCCCGGCGGATCATCAATTTTGCTTTATCTGCCCCGCAAAACGAGCAAGGATTATTTGCTTTGCAGTATAATGCGACATCAAAAAGCTGGACCCTGCAGACAATGGACCCCATGCAGAATAAACCCATGTTTCAGGATAAAAGCACCTGTTATGATATAGCAGCCATGTGCAATTCGGGCAACTATTTCCTCAATTATTACATGAACTGCACTAAAGATGAACGGATCATTAAATTTCTAAAACCCTATGGGGATTGGTTACTGACTGTAATAGATGAACGTGGAACTGTTCCCGCTTACGTTTCTGAGGATATGGAAATTTCTCCTATTTTAAGATATTCTGCACATCCAGCCGCAAGTTTGTGGTTTTTGGCGGAATTATATAATGCTACAAAAAATAAATCATATCTAAATGGTGCAGAAAAAATAGCAGGCTATCTGGAAAAAGAAATTATCCCAGGTTGCAAATGGGTTGATTTTGAGCAATTTTATTCATGCGGCCGGCGGCCCTGGACTTTTGACCGCGATATAGCTCAAAATCAATGGGCAAAAGGGAATCTGGCCATCATTTGGGCCACAGAAGGATTTGGTGCCCTGCATCGTGCAACCGGTTCTGAAACTGCTGCTGTTTCAGGTGCCGCCTGTGCAGATTATCTGGCTTTTTCGCAATGCAGCTGGAATCCGCACTACATATATACTGCTTATCCATTCGGCGGATTTGGTGTTGACAACTCTGATTGCGCTACTTTTCTGGATGCCCGTCAGGCCATTTGTGTTGAGCCCTTTGCGTATTGGGGTAAGGTTTTAGGGCGGCAGGACCTTATTGAACGTGCTATTGCTGCTGCCCGGTCGTCCGTCGTACTGATTAATCATCCCAGACATGAAGTAAATGGTATTTACAAATATACTAATCTATACCCATTTGGATTTGGGCCTGAAAATATTGACCATGAAGCAAGTCCTATTTCCGCTATGCGTACCCATACAAGCTGGGGTGAAGGTTCGGGGGTTTATACAGGCTTGGCTGAAGCTTTGCGCACCCTGGGTAGTGTGTATGTAAATCCGGAGAAAAATATTGCTGTTGGTATAGATGGTATTTTAGTTAAAAGGATAAAGGTAAATGGGAAAAACATTGAATTAAATCTTGAGAATTTGCTTTCTAAAAACAGATTGAAAATGCCATGGGAAAATCCTTTTGCTGCTACAATAAAAATTGATAGTAAAGAAACATGGAATGTTACAATTAACGGAAATAAATTTAGAGTAATCAATAATAGTATTGAGCTGACAGTAATGCCTGACGGTTCATTCAAACAAACATAATCTCAATGAAACAAATCATTTTATTATCAGAATTACTCATCATTATGATGATTGCAGGTTGTGGGCCTGATAAAAAGTCTTCGCCGTTCAGGAATGCGGTGAAGGTCTGGAACTTTGCCGATGACGCGGGGCTCAAAGCCAATGGCGCGGTAAAGATGGGTGTGAAGTTGAAAGGCAAGGACAAAGCAGCTTCGCTGGCGCGAGGTGGCGATGGCTATGCCGCCGATTTCAGCGGCGGCTGGCTGGTGGCGGATTCAGGGGTGAAAGTGAAAGGCAAGCAGATGACGCTCCTGATGCGTGCACGTGATCCTGGCGGAAACTGGAAAGGTACCCTGCTTGCCCGTCTGTCTATCGGCAACCCGCATGCCAACCTCCTTTATGGTTCGCAGCTTGATCTCAAGAAGCTTGGATTCCGGGAACGCACCCGCATGAAGAATGGCCGTTCCATCGAGTTCCTTTGGCAGACTGATCCGTTAGTTAAGCAGGCGATTCCAGCATTCCTCAGTGAAAGTAAAGATAACCCTTACAGATTGAGCATAGACAGTTTGGGCAGGAGCAAAACATGGACGCAGGTAATATTTCCTCAACTGTATCCTGATTTGCTTGATGGCGTGCTGAGAGTAGCGGCCCCTGTGGAACTGATCGGGCCTGATAGCTGGCATGATATTCTGGTTCGTTTCACCGGGCCCAGGCTGGAATTGTTGATTGACGGCGTACTGGTGGACGAAGAATACCCTCACGGCGAACTGCGTCATTTTGAATCCCCGTTTCTGATTGGTGCCGGCATTCAAAATGGTATGGTGAAGTCTGATTTCCGTGGTTTGATAGACCATATTGCAATCTGGAACCGGGCCCTGAGCGACAGCGAAATCGCTGAGCTGAGCGGCGGGCAGGAAAACATTGCCATGCGCCGGGTTGAGATCGAGGGCGAACTGGTCAACGTGCCGCAATACTGGCGGCCGCAAGGATACAATGCATTTGTTGGCGACCCGATGCCGTTTTTTCACGATGGGACCTTCCATTTTTTCTATCTGTTCGACAGGAAGCATCACAGTCAAAAGTGGGGGGTAGGAGGACACCCATGGGGGCATGTCTCTTCACGGGACCTTGTCCACTGGGAGAACCATCCCAGGGCATTGGACATCACCGAGCAAACTGAAAATTGCAGGGGTACAGGCAACTTCATCTTTCACAACGGCAAATATTACCTCTATTGGATCAACCACGGCCGACGCCTCGTTCTCTCAGACGCCCCCGATCACCGCCTTGCCGACAATATCTATGTGGCAACGAGTACCGACGGCATCCATTTCGAAAAACAAGCGGAACCTTGGGTGAGAATTGATTACTTATACCCCGGAGATATCAACCCCTTCGTATGGCAGGCAGCATCAGGCGATCGCTTTTACATGTATATAATGGGTGCTCCCAGCCGTGAAAACTGGTATTTTGAATCCGATGACCTACTCACATGGAGACCGGCAAAGATACCGGCGTTGGATAATATTCACGGTGCATGCTGCAGCTATCATCAGTGGAATGGGCGATTCTATTGGTTCGACTGGAACCGCGGTTACAGGATGTCACTCACACCAGTTGAAGATCCCGGTACTAAGCTCAGCGATTTCAGCGCACTGACTGATTCATGGGCAGTTCCGCAAGTAGCGCCATTTTCAGGAAACCGTATGCTCATGGTTGGTTTTACCCTTCCTGTTGCCCAATATGCATCCCTGGCATTGTTCCGCGAGCTGGTGCAAAACGAAGACGGTACCCTTGGTCTCAAATGGCCTGCCGAGATGATCCCGGTTTCCGGCCCACCCATCTCCTTGAAGATTCAGCCCATACAGGGCGACGTTTCCGGCGATGCGTCATCGCTCCGATTGAGTGCCGGCGGACAGAATACCGTGGCCACCTGCTTTTCGGAAAAGGTACCCGACAACGTGCGCATCACCCTGCGTGTCGTACCTGAACAGGGCGCATCGGGATTCGGATTGTGTGTCCGCGGACAGGGGGACTACACAAGCGGAAAAGAGCTGTGCTTTGAGCCGGACAAGAAGCGGTTCCGCTATGCTATCGCGCCGGATGGTTCCGACGTCCCTCAGCTTCCCAGTGGAGGAGTGCCGACAAGCCTATCAGATGTGATGGGCTTGGACCGACCCTTCCTTCTGGATGTCATCGTCAAAGATGACTTCGTGGATGTCTGCATTGATAACCGGCATACCTTGTTTCACCACCGGCCTTATGACTACGCTAAGGGCGACCGGTTGTTCTTCTTTGTCCGCAAGGGAGCGGTGAAATTCGAGGAGATAAGCGTGCGCCCCCTGAAATATTGTAAAAAGCTAATTAATACAAGTAATAAATAACATAATTATGAGATCTGTAAATTTTTTAATTCTGGTTTACTTAATCACCACAGGGTATTTACAAACCTATGCACAAAACAATACCGTTACATCTCCTGATAATAGTATTTCCTTTACAATTGATAACGGAGATAAGCTTAATTATTCTGTAAAATATAAAGATCGAATAATTCTGGATACCTCTCAATTAGGGTTTGAGCTACAAGACGAACCCACCCTGGATGGAAACTTTACTATTATTGGCCAAAAGACAGAAATAATTAATGAAACCTGGAACCCGGTTGTAAAATCGAAGCATGCAGAAGTATTGAACAACTGTAATGAACTTCAACTAAACCTGAAAGAAAAATCCGGGCTTATGAGACAGATGGATCTTTTTGTTCGTGTTTATAATGATGGTGTTGCATTTCGATACAAACTTTATCGGGGAGAAAGAATAGGTAACCGTAAAATAACCAAAGAACTTACCACATTCAATATTCCCAATGATCCTAAAGCATGGATTGTTGAATATGGGGGATATTCTTCACCACAGGAAGCAGAATTTAAAGAGCATAACGTAAGCTACCTATCAAGAGAGTCAATAGCGGGACTACCTATGCTTATGGATTATAGCCACAATTGTTGGATTGCAATCACTGAGGCCAACATTAAAAATTACAGTGCATTTTATATTGGTACAAACGGCACAACAAATCAACTTACGACCAAACTTGTGCCTATTCCTGGAGAACCGGAAGACGGGGTAAAAGTAAGGTTTGACGATGAAGTTTATACCCCATGGCGTGTTTTAATGATCGGAGAAACAGTCGGTACGCTTATCGAATCGGAGATTATCCAAAATTTAAATGACCCTTGTGCCATTATTGACCCTTCCTGGATTTTGCCGGGAACAAGTGCATGGGATCACTGGTGGAGTGGAGATATAAAGATGGAAATGCCTGTTATCAAACAATATATAGATTTTGCCGCTCAAATGGGCTGGGAATATATGTTGATTGACTGGACATGGTATGGGAAATTTAATACGCCGGAATCAGATATTACCAAATGGGCCCCTCAAATAAATATGCCTGATATCATTGAATATGCAAAATCAAAAAATGTTGGGATATTGGTTTGGTTACTCTCCAGCGACGTAAGCCGAAATTCAGCTTATAAAAAGGCGTTCCCACTATACAAAAAATGGGGAATAGCCGGTGTAAAGATAGATAATATGAACAGGGATGACCAGGAAATGGTTAACTGGTACCAGGATATTATAGAATGCGCCGCAGAAAATCAGTTGTTGGTAGATTTTCATGGCGCCTATAAACCTGACGGTATCATCCGGACTTATCCAAATATGATAACCAGGGAGGGTGTAATGGGAAATGAATATTACAAGTTTTCGGAAATAAGTCCGGAACATAATGTTAAACTGACCTTTACACGTATGCTTGCAGGACAAATGGACTATACTCCAGGGGGATTTTTAAATGTTACAAAGGAACAATTCAAATTTCAAACGCCGACGTTGGTTTGGAATACCCGTGCTGCAGAACTTTCAAAATTTGTCATTTACGAGAGTCCATTAACCGTTGTTTGCGACCATCCAAACAATATACTAAATAAAGCGGGAGCTGATTTTCTGAAAATTGTTCCAACAGTTTGGGATGACACCAAATTCATTAGCGGATATCCTGGGGATTATGTGGCATTAGCAAGACGAAGCGGAGATATGTGGTTTATGGGGATTATGAACAATAGTATTGGAAAAAAAATTGACATAAAACTGGACTTTTTGCCAGAAGGTACTTATGAAATGGAAATATGGGCTGACTCAAAAAAATCGAATAAATTTCCGATGGAGCTTCAAAAGAAAAAACAGACAATTAAAAGTGGGGATATAATAAAAGTTGAACTCGCCAATAATGGCGGTTTTGTTTCAACGATTAGGAGAAGATGATTGATTTATCTAAAAAAGATGGATATGATATCACGAAAACATGTTTTCCGGTATGGCACATTACTTGCCGTTATATTGATCGGTATCTATTCGTGCCGGGTCATTCCGGAGACCAATGACCCGCCTTACTACAAGAAAAAGGCCACCTGGCAGGAAACCATGCGCTGTTCCAGACAGGCCATGTTGGACTATTTTGGCAAGCCGGGCCAAAAACGGAGTGATCCGGTGCAAATCAGCCCCTGGTACCTGGCCGGACCTTTTCCGGCAGAAAATCTGGCAGAAGTTTTCATCCCCGAAAAAAATCTCGATTTGCTGACCCGCGATGCCGAAGGGCGACTCTTATGGCATCAACGGCCGGATTTTATAGACAATAAGCTCCACGAATTGCCCGGTGAAACATCCACTACAACTTATCTGTGGCGGAAGATCACTGTGCCGGCAGCGATAACAATCATGGGTTCTTTTTCGGGAAAAGATGGCACCGATATCTGGCTCAACGGAGAAAAGATCGTCCATAGCGACATTCCTCGCGGACTCGAACCGGATAAGGATCGGGCGCAGTTGCATCTAAAAGCCGGTGCTAACCACCTGCTGATGAAGATTTTTGCCCAGGTTGGCAAACCTGGATTTTATTTTAAAATTTTGCCTGAACCGCTCAGCCTGGCAACTTTTCTCTGGCCGTTGATTGAACGGGATTTTCCGGATAGTCTTTCACGCAAACAAATGGATTGGGAAAAGAATGATGGCATTTGGAATACTTTGACGTTTACTGATGAAATCACTGGTCTGGCCGACAATTATTTAGAATCTTTCAAACGTCCCGCTTTCGCCTTATTGGCTGCTCAAATTGCCAAAGCTTTGCCATCGATAGAGACTTTGTCGGATTTGCGGCAGTTATATTACCGGGATCATCTGGTCCACGAAACCTGGGAATCCTGCAAAGATTTTAATTTTGAATCTCTGCGCATGGCCATTCACGATCTGCAACAATCTTATCCTTCAGAGTATCCCAGCGGGGAACAATATATATCAGAGTTATCAAGGCTTGAACAAGAATTCAAACCCATACATGCAGCAATGATAGCACAACAGGAAGCGAATCTCAACGAAAATTCATTTATTCAATTTGTCCGAAATTTGTTATCGTTCCAGCGAAAAGCGCTCATATCCAATCCGCTGGTAAGCAATCAACCCATCTTGTTTATCGTCCGACAGCAATATTGGGGCAACCACGGACCGACCAATACAATGTTTCAAAATGGCGAAGATTTTCCGGGCGGCGTCGGCGGTCTGAAGGCCTGGCGCAGTGACGGCAGCGCTCTTAATATGATTGCTTTTGACCGGGAAGGCAAGACCAAATTGCTGAAAACCCTCATTAAAATACCGTTCGGGATGATTCGCGATCCGGACATTAGTTTTGATGGCAAAAGGGTCTTGTTTTCCATGCGGAACGACAAGGCGGATGATTATCATATTTATGAAATGAATATCGACGGATCAGACCTTAAACAACTTACCTGGGGAACTGAATTGGCCGATGTGGATCCGATTTATCTGCCGGATGGCCATATTGCTTTTAGTTCCACGCGTGATTTGAAATATTGTCACTGCAATATACATATTCAGCCGAATCTGTTTAAAATGGAAGAGGATGGCGCCAATATCGTGCAAATCGGCGGCGGCCACTTGTGGGAAGGGCATCCTTCCCTGATGCCGGATGGTCGCATTCTCTATAGCCGGTGGGAGTATGTGGACCGCCAGTTTGGTCCTTCCTATGGCTTGTGGACTATGTACCCCGATGGCACTAACCAGTCACTCTATTATGGCAACAACGCCTGGACCCCGAGTGCCATTCTCGATGGCCGTGTTATACCGGGAACATCACTGGTGACCTGCATTTTCAGCGGAATACACAATCTTCCCTGGGGTGCGATGACTATCGTGGACCGGCGACGTGGATTGGACGGATCCGATCCCGTTTTGAAAATATGGCCGGCTGAGAGCCGGAAGCTGTTGCAGAATATCGATAATGTGGCCTGGACGCCTTATAAAATCGATTTGTTCCATTATCCTGTGCCCAAGTATGAAGATCCATACCCTCTTGCTGATCCTGTTTCAGGACGGTGTGCAGGGAAATATTTCCTGGTATCACGCTCAGTCGGAAAGGTCACGCATCATTTTGAATCGACCTCGAAAACCAATGCCAGTTATGCTCTGATGGGTATTTTTCTCATTGATGTTTTCGGAAATGAATTACTGTTGCATGTTGAGGAGCCGGGATGCTACGATCCTATGCCGGTTGGTGAAAGGTATAAGCCGGTTGCCATTCCATCGCGTGTAAATTATGCAAAGGATAAGGGCTATTTTTACCTCGAGAATATCTATCAGGGCACTGGTATGGAGCTTGTTCCAAAGGGGACGATCAAATATCTCCGTATAGTTGAAGCACCTCCAAAACGCCAATGGTCGGAAAATGGCAGGGGGATCGATGCTGCCCAGCCTCCAGCCATGAACTGGAATGTTACCATAAGCAAAGCCATTATTGGCGATGTCCCGGTAGAGGAGGACGGATCTGCATATTTTGAAATTCCAGCTAACAAGTTCGTTTTTTTTCAAGCGCTCGATAAAGATAAAATGATGGTGCAATCGATGCGCAGCGGCACTATGGTGCAGCCGGGTGAAATGGCCGGGTGTATCGGTTGTCACGATAATCGGTTGCACGCATCGCCGAACCGCAGGTTTTCGGCTATGCAGCGTCCGGCCAGTGTTCCCCAAGCCTGGTACGGGCCTGCCCGCGATTTTAATTATCTTACCGAAGTGCAACCGGTGTTCGATCGCCATTGTACCGGTTGTCATGACTATAATAAACCAGCCGGGCTGGTGCTCAATCTTGCCGGTGATCCGGGACTCGTTTTCAACACTTCCTATATCGATATTCACCGGAAATCCGCGTTGCGATGGTTTCCGGATTCGACCGGCGCGAAATTGCTCATAAAAGTGATTCATGACGGACCACCGGCGGTGCTGCCACCATTTGCCTGGGGTTCGCATCGCAGCCGCATGGTCGATGTGTTAAAAAAAGGCCATAAAGATGTGCATCTGTCCAAAGAAGATATGGAGCGAATTATCACCTGGATCGATTTGAATGCACCCTATTATGGCCGTTATGACGCGGTATATTCTGAAAATCCTTTCGCGAGATCGCCGCTTACCAAAGCACAGCTCAAACAATTGACAGAAATTCTTGATTCATCCAATACGACAAACCTGCCGAAGGTTAATTATTCTGATCTCGAAAAAAAAGAAGGCTCCCAGTTTTCATTTGTCCGTCCGGAGATGAGTCGGATATTAACCAGGATTAATGATAAAAGCTCCTGGAGCTATCAGCAAGCATTGCTCATCATCACGGCAGGTAAAGAACAATTGCTGAATCAACCACGGGAAGATATACCGGGATGTCCTGCAGAACCTATTTACAAAAAGGATGTTATCAGAAATGAGCGATATCTTCGTCTTATCGCTGCTGAAAAGGCTGCCCGTCAGGCGATTTTAGCTGGCAAAAAGTGTTATCCTTTTAGGCCAGATAAACAAACGACAGATCAATCATTAAAAAAGGATCAGGAGTAAAGCCGATATGCATAAAATTCTATTCATTATTAAGCTGGCATCCATCACGTTTTTTTGTATTGTAAATTTTACCAGTTGTGGAGGTGGATATTTTTCTCCTGTTGCGCTAACAGTTGACACATTACACTACAAACTTTTTATTGCCGGAGCGACTTCGAATAAGGTAGTGTCCGTAAACTTGAACAATGAACGGATTGAAAAAAGGTGGACGGATGTTCAATCTCCTTCCGGTCTTGCCTTGCAAGCAGACGGCTCCAAATTATTCGTGACCTGCGCCAAGCCGGAAGGAAGTGTTGCAATGATCGATCTGGAAAATGGAAAAAGGCTGTCTGATCTCCCTGCCGGACACACACCCATGTCGCCTGTTATCAGCCCGGACGGAAGGTTTCTCTATATCTGCAACCGTTTTAATAACGATGTCTGGCTGATCGATATTGAGAAGAAGGCAGTTGTTGCAAAAATACCTGTTTTACGTGAGCCTGTGGCCATGACTATGGATAAGACCGGCCGATTTTTGTTTGTCGCCAATCATCTGCCGGCCGACCCGGCCAATAGCGGCGATGTTGCAGCGGCGGTATCCATCATTGATGTGCCAGCAAAAACAGTTATCGCACATATCCGCCTGCCTGATGGCAGCAGCAGTTTGCGCGGAATTTGCATTTCGCCGGACGACCGATATGTCTTTGTGACGCATATATTGGCTCATTATCAATTGCCGACCACCCAGTTGGAACGAGGCTGGATGAGTACCAATGCTTTGAGTATCATCGATGCGACGACAAAGAAGCTGTATGCCACCGTTCTGCTGGATGATGTAGATCGTGGGGCGGCTAATCCCTGGGCGGTAGTTTGTTCACCGGATGGCCAATATATCTGCGTGACCCATGCGGGCACCCATGAAATGAGCGCCATCGACGCACCCAAACTTTTTGAAAAGTTGCAGAGCAGGGAACAGCTCGCAAAGGCTGCCGAAAAAGGGTTTGCAGAGAATAGCTATGGCACAGATGCAGTAAAGGTATCAAATGATCTGGCTTTTCTGGTGGATATCAGGCGTCGCATCCCCCTTCCAGGCAATGGACCGCGAAGCATGGCCTTTATTGGCAAGCAAGTTTTTATCGGGGAATATTTTTCTGATCGTGTTGCACGCGTCGAGATCGATAGTGAAGAACCTGCCGGAGGTACAGAGATGTTGTCACTATCTAATGCGGCTATGGATGCTGTTCGTCAGGGTGAAATATTTTTTAATGATGCTTCTTTCTGTTTTCAGAACTGGCAGAGTTGCGCCAGTTGTCATCCCGATGTGCGTGCAGATGGATTGAACTGGGATTTGTTAAATGATGGTGTCGGCAATCCCAAAAACACCAAGAGTCTGTTGTTGTCCATGCAGACGCCGCCGGCTATGATCAGTGGCATCCGCGATCGCCCGGAAACTGCAGTCCGCTCCGGTCTAAAATTTATCCTGTTTGCTGTTCGTCCTGAGGAAGAAGCGGCTACCATCGATGCCTATCTGCATGCATTAAAACCGATTCCCAGCCCATACCTGCAGAAAGGCAAATTGAGCGAAGCAGCCAAACGCGGCAAAAAATATTATGTGCAGGCCGGGTGTGCCTCATGCCATCCGGAACCGTTATTTACCGATATGAAAAAATATGATGTCGGAACGGGGATCAAGTCAGAGAAAAACGGGGCTTTTGATACACCATCGTTGGTTGAGATTTGGCGTACGGCACCTTATTTATATGATGGCCGGGCAGCTGCCATGCAAGAAGTATTGATCAAATATAATAGGGATAATAAGCATGGCAATATTGCTGGTCTGAATAATCTGGAAATACAAGATTTGATCGAATATATTTTGTCATTATAGGCGAGTCGGTTATGAAACAAAAATCACAGGAATGCAAAAAAAAGAGGCTGGAGAATTGATACGTTACCTTTCAGATGGGATGGATGTAGTAGAACTGAGTCATGATCATTATTGCGAGTTCTTTATCACGATAGGAGTGCCTGAGAGCAAAAATGCCTGGACGATTCAGCGAAAATTGCTAAGCTTTTTGCAGGGTCACGATAATGCGCAGATAGTAAAAGCAGATCTGTTCTCTCCTGCAGCAGAATGGATCAAGGCTTTTCGTTCTTTGAATCCAGACGTGCCTTTGACATGCATTGCCACAGAGTTATGCCGGTCAGGTATTGCGGCCGGTATTTATTTACACGCGGTTTCAGGAGTGGAAGTTCGGCCAATTGTTCTTAACGGACATCTCCTGGGCAGTATATACGAAGATGATTGGATGAAATGTCTGTTCTTGGCAGATGTTCGGCCCGAGAGCGAAAAAAAGACAAGAATAAAGCAGGCTGATCAAACTTTTTTGAAAATTGCAAAAACGCTGCAATCCGAGGGGTTGAGTTTTACTGACGTTGTGCGCACATGGCTGTATATAGATGAAATTCTCTCCTGGTATCCTGATTTTAATAAGGTTCGAGCAGAATTTTTTAAAACCCAAAGAGTGTTCGATGGTTTGGTGCCGGCCAGCACAGGGATCAGCGGGAGGAATCATTCGGGATCCGCATTGGTTGCGGGTGTTTTTGCACTTTTAGCAAAGAATCCATTATTAAACATACAGATAATCCCTTCACCATTGCAGTGTCCGGCGATCAAATATGGCAGTTCTTTTAGTCGTGCCATAGAAATATCTGCATCCGGTTATCGTCAGCTTTTGATATCGGGGACAGCAAGTATTGATATAGATGGACAAAGCATGCACCTGGGTGACGTTAGGTCACAAATCGACCAAACTATGAAAGTGGTGCAAGCGATTTTGCATAGCCGGCAGATGAACTGGAAAAACATTAATAGAGCGATTGCTTATTTTAAACATGCTGCCGACTGTGAGTTTTTTGATG
>JBBAAF010000010.1:0-56185 GCA_041658425.1 Bacteroidales bacterium
AAGCGTTTAATCCAACAGCTTTAATCGATTTTCAAAAAAAGCATAACGAAAAGAAAATCAGCAAACTAAAGAAAATAATCGCTAAACTTGAGGCAGCTTGACAAAAGAGGTTATATAAGAGACGGATGATCATCCGTCTCTACAACTTTTAAAAGTTGGCAACTCTAAACTTCAGGATAATACCTTTAGCCTGTAACCGACACCTGATTCGGTTATCAGGATTTCCGGAATAGATGGATTCTTTTCTATTTTCTTTCTTATTTGCGCGACATGAACCCTTAGTATTTGAGCATTCTCAGCATAGGGGTTGCCCCAGATTTCCCGGATAATATAATTGTGGGTCATTACTTTGCCGGCATTTCGGATAAAAAGGGCAAGGATTGAGTATTCCAAGGCCGTGAGTTTGATTTCTTGTCCCTTGATTTTAACCAAACGTAAATTCAGATCAACCTCAAGCTCCCCATCGGTAAAAACCGGTGACTCATCTATCTTATAGGAATGCCTGATAGCCACACGGATGCGGGCAAGCAATTCAGCAGTATTAAAAGGTTTGGTCACATAATCATCTGCACCCAGGTCCAGTGCCCTGACTTTGACCGGTTCGGAATCTTCAACGGTTAGAACAATGACCGGAACCCTCGACCACTCCCGGAGATTTTTAAGGACTTCCAGGCCATCTTCATCCGGCAGTCCCAAATCAAGTAAAACCACATCCGGATGATTCATCGTTACAGAAACCATACCTTCTTTCCCTGTTCCAACATCAAATACTTTAAACTGATTGGCCTCCAATGAAATTCTCAGAAGTCTTCGAATCTGACTTTCATCATCGATTATCAGGATTTTGAATCCTTTGCCTGGATCATTCATCTTCTGGGTTTCCAATAATTATTATCACCGACAGTCCGCCACCTTCTCTGTTTTTAGCAAAGATAATCCCTTTATGGGCTTCAACGATAGCCTTGGCAATGGTCAGTCCTAAACCGGTCCCTCCGCTATTGGAGCCGATAACCCCATAAGGATGAAAGATGCGATCCCCCTGAAATGGATACTGTCGGGCCCTTCAGATAGGTTTACCGGCAGTGCCCTTCAAAATGAATATTATGCCTTCCAGATTGGCGTTTTTGCATCCGCGAAGGATATTGAGGAGCTCGAAGTTAAAGCCGAAAACCTTATTTTTTCGGGAAAATCCGGTGAACCGGAAATCAACCTCACCTGTTTCAATACCCAGGGAGTCGACCCCTATGGAACATCTTTCACTAAAAAGCTCAACATTCAGGAGGGCAGAGTACAGGCTCTCTGGATTGGGGCCGATGTTCCGGAAAATGCGAAACCCGGGAAATACGCCGGATACATTACGATCATCGGGAAATACACACAAATTGCAGAGGCTGCTTCGGTAAATCTACAGGCCAGCTATTTAGTCCGGATGGATTATGACGGCTATCTGAAAACCCTGGTAACTTTTAAAAATCTTTCCAAAAGCAAACCGATAGCCATTAAGGATATCCGACTGGCGATTCCGATAGTTTCTGGATCGGTGATGCCGATGGCGGCATCTGGTGCGAACTCCGCGGAAGCAGCTACCACGGCCCCTGCTGAACCTGTACCACCCCGCCCCTCCTGAAAGCTGGAACAACCAAGGTAAAGGCGGATTAATGGGCGATATGCTCCAGGGCGGAGGCAACCGCTGGCTCGGAATGATTTTCGGAATGACGGTGAGATATCCATGGACTACCGAAGGCGTATTATGCGATCCCCGGCCGGTTTGGAAAATCTGGGATGAATTCAGTATCCGGGATTCGAAAATGATGGGATTCTGGGATCAGGGATGCCCGGTTCAAACCGATATACCGGAGGTTAAGGCAACAGTGTTTGCCAAGTCGGGAAAAGTTTTGATCTCCCTGGGAAATTTCAGCGATAAAACTCAGAATGTAAAGCTCTTGATCGACTGGAAGGCGCTTGGTCTTAATCCTGATAAATGCAGAATCTATGCTCCCAAAATTGAAAACTTTCAGCCGGCAAGGACCCTTAATCCGAACAATACGATCCCGGTGGAAGCGAGAAAGGGATGGCTGATCTACATTATGTAGGGACGCATAATTGCGTCCTTCCAACGGAAACATAATTGCGTCCTTCCACGGGACGCAATTATGCATCCCTACGCAATGTTGTTGATATCAATGTTAACAACTCTTCCGCCCCCCTCCCGACTCCCTTTTGTATCTTTGAAGACTTATGTCAAACGACCTCATTGAATCCTATTCCGAAGAGTCGATCAAGACCCTTGAACCGAAAGAACATATCCGGCTCAGGCCTGGTATGTATATCGGCAAACTGGGCGACGGTTCGGCACATGATGATGGAATTTACGTCCTTCTGAAGGAAGTTATCGATAATTCCATCGATGAATTCATGATGGGAAACGGAAAATCCCTCGAGATTTCGATCGACGATAAACTCGTGCGAATCCGTGACCATGGCCGTGGAATCCCGCTCGGAAAGCTGGTGGATGCCGTGGCAAAAATGAACACCGGCGCAAAATACGATTCAAAGGTTTTTAAGAAATCAGTCGGACTGAACGGCGTCGGACTCAAGGCGGTGAATGCCCTCACAAGCGAATTCCTGATCCGGTCATACCGAGAAGGCCAGTTCAAGGAGGCCCTATTCCATAAGGGAACACTCATCGAGGAAAAAGATCTTCAACCAACTTCCGAAGACAGCGGTGTGGAAGTCATTTTCAAACCCGATCGTGAAATTTTCGGGCATTACCGGTACCTGAACGACTACGTATCGACGATGCTGAAGAACTATGCTTTCCTGAATGCCGGCCTTGTAGTCCATTTCAATGGTGAGAAATACGTTTCAAAAAATGGCCTTCTCGACCTGCTCCAGTCGAAAATGACGGAAGAGGGTCTCTACCCGATCATCCACCTGCGCGAGGAAGATATCGAAGTAGCCATCACTCACGGTGATCATTACGGTGAAGAGTATTACAGTTTTGTCAACGGCCAGCATACCATTCAGGGCGGTACTCACCTGATAGCCTTCCGCGAAGCCCTGGTTAAAACGGTCAGGGACTATTACAAGAAAGAGTTCGAACCTTCCGATATCCGCTCTTCAGTTATTGCCGCAGTCAGCATTAAAGTTGAGGAGCCGATCTTTGAATCCCAGACTAAAACCAAGCTTGGATCTAAAGATATCGGCCCCAATGGTCCCTCAGTCCGCAATTTTATTCACGATTTCCTGGGAAAACATCTTGATAATTACCTGCATAAACATCCCGAAACCGCTGAAATACTGCTTCGGAAAATTCTCGACTCGGAGAAGGAACGCAAGGCAATTTCCGGCATTCAAAAACTGGCTCGCGACCGGGCAAAAAAATCTTCCCTGCACAATAAAAAGCTGCGGGATTGCCGGGCTCATTATAATTCTCAGCATGAGCAGCGGCTTGAAACCAGTATTTTTATTACCGAGGGAGATTCGGCCAGCGGATCGATCACCAAATCCCGGAATGTCAATACTCAGGCAGTTTTCAGCCTGAAAGGCAAGCCGAAAAATACCTACGGGGAAACGAAGAAACTGGTGTACGAAAATGAGGAATTCAACCTCCTCCAGGCTGCCCTCAACATCGAAGAGGGAATTGATGACCTGCGCTACAATAATGTAATTATCGCGACGGATGCCGATGTCGATGGAATGCATATCCGCCTGCTGCTCATCACTTTCTTTCTCGAATTCTTCCCTGATCTGATCAAGCAGGGACATCTGTATATCCTGCAGACCCCGCTGTTCCGGTGCAGAAATACCAAGCAAACCTTTTATTGCTATTCTGAAGACGAAAAGCTCCGGGCAATTAAAAAACTAACCGGAAAGCCCGAAATCACCCGTTTTAAAGGTCTTGGTGAAATCTCCCCGGATGAATTCAAACACTTTATCGGGCCTGAAATGCGCCTCGAACCGGTACTCCTGAGAAAAGAAGATAATGTGGAGGGGATGCTGGAGTTTTATATGGGAAAAAACACACCCGAACGGCAGGATTTTATTATCGGAAACCTTCGGATCGAAGAAGACAAGGTTTTTGAATAGGTACTGAAAACATGAACGAGGAGCAAATTAACGATACTGAACTGAACGGGCAACCCGATCCGCAGGAAAACGGGAACGGCCGCAAGCACGACATTACCCACCTCCCGGGTATGTACGAGAACTGGTTTCTGGAATATGCATCCTACGTAATTCTGGAAAGAGCAGTGCCATACCTGTACGATGGCCTCAAACCTGTGCAGAGGCGTATTCTCCATTCCATGCGCCGTTTGGAAGACGGCCGGTATAACAAGGTGGCCAATATCATCGGCCATACCATGCAATTCCATCCCCACGGTGATGTTTCCATCGGTGATGCACTTGTGCAGCTGGGTCAGAAAGACCTCCTCATCGATTGCCAGGGAAACTGGGGAAACATCCTCACGGGCGACAATGCCGCAGCTTCCAGATATATCGAGGCACGATTATCCAAATTCGCCCTCGAGGTGGTCTTTAACCCGAAAACCACACAGTGGAAATCCTCCTACGATGGTCGTAACAAGGAGCCGATCTATCTCCCGGTAAAATTCCCGCTTCTGCCCGCTATGGGTGTCGAAGGGATTGCAGTCGGACTCGCCTCAAAGGTCCTGCCGCACAACTTTAACGAACTGATCGATGCATCTATAGCATGCCTTAAAGATGAGCCATTTGTTCTGCTGCCAGATTTCCCGACGGGCGGGATGGCCGACTGTTCGAAATATAATGATGGACAGCGGGGAGGAAAAGTGAGAATTCGCGCCAGGATCAATAAGTTCGACAAAAAAACCCTGGTTATTAACGAGATACCTTACGGAAAAACAACCAGTACCCTCATCGATTCCATCCTGCTGGCCAATGAAAAAGGAAAAATCAAGATCCGGAAAATCGATGATAATACCGCCGGAGTGGTTGAAGTCCTGATTCACCTCACACCCGGAGTCTCACCCGATAAAACCATCGATGCCCTTTATGCTTTCACGGATTGCGAAGTTCCGATTTCCCCCAACACCTGCGTGATCAATGACGGAAGGCCAGTGTTCCTCGGAGTATCTGATATCCTGAAGATCTCAACAGCAAACACCGTTGAGCTGCTCCGGCAGGAACTGCTGATCCGCAAGGAGGAACTCGAAAGCGAATGGCATGCCTGTTCACTTGAAAAGATCTTCATCGAAAACCGCATCTATATCACCATTGAAAACTGTGAAACCTGGGAAGATGTTCTGAAAACGATCGATAAGGGACTCGAACCCTTCAAAGGCATTCTTATCCGGCCGGTGACCCAAGAGGATCTGGTTATGCTTACCGAACTTAAGATCAAGAGGATATCAAAATATGATGCAAAACGTGCTCAGGAACAAATCGCTGCCATCGAGAAAGAATTGACCACGGTTACCCATCACCTTGAAAACCTCATTGTTTATGCCATCCACTATTTCGAAAATCTGAAGAAAAAATACGGGGCTGATTACCCGCGGAAAACGGAAATCCGGAGTTTTGATACCATCGAAGCCTCCAAAGTGGTGGTTGCCAACGAAAAATTATACGCAAACTTCGAAGAAGGATTCATTGGTACCTCTTTGAAAAAAGACACCTATCTATTTGATTGCTCTGATATTGACGATATCATTATTTTCCGCAAGGACGGGAGCTTTGTGGTAACAAAAGTCTCGACCAAGGCATTTGTCGGGAAAAATATCCTGCACATCGCCCTGTTCAATAAAAACAACGAACGAACCATCTTCAATGTCGTTTACCGGGATGGGAAAGCCGGGTTTAGTTATGCAAAAAGATTTGCCGTTAAAGGCATTACACGCGATAAAGAGTACGACATCACCCAAAGCAAAGAAGGATCTAAAATCCAATACTTTACAGAAAACCCCAATGGTGAATCCGAGGTGATCCGCGTAGCACTTAAACCGAAGCCCAAGTTGAAGAAACCGGCATTTGATTTCGATTTCGGCGCTCTGGCCATCAAGAACCGAAATGCCATGGGGAATATTGTTTCAAAGCATACCCTGATCAAAATATCTCTCAAGGAAAAAGGAACCTCAACACTGGGTGGCCTGAAGATATGGTTCGAAAACAGCGTAAACCGGCTCAATACCGAAGGCCGAGGGCAATACCTGGGTGAATTCGAAGGTGAAGACCAGATCCTTGTAATCCTGGCGGATGGGCAGTTCCGGCTCAGTAATTATGACATTACCAACCATTTCGAAGAGAATATCATCCGGATTGAGAAATTCAATCCTTATACTGTATTCTCGGTTGTACTGCTCGACTCTGAGCAGAAATTCCATTATCTGAAACGGTTCCAGATCGAATCCGATACCCCGGAAAACAAACTGCACCGGATGATAGGCGAACATCCCGATTCCCGGATGTTGAATATCAGCGACCAGCTTCTTCCGCGATACGAAATCCGTTTCGGCGGAAAACATAACCTGCGTCCTTCGGAAATCATTGATGCTGCGGAATTTATCGGTCTGAAAAGTTTTAAAGCCAAAGGAAAACGCCTCACCACCTTTGAGGTCGATACCATCACCGAAATCGATCCGATCGATGCAAACCTCGAAGCACTCTTAAAATACTACGGTGAGGAGTACTCAGAGCTGCTCGGGGTGTCTGAGGATCGTGAGGGCGATACGGACGTTGAGGACGTTACGGACGTTACGGAAGTTACGGACGTTACGGAAGTTGAGGACGATCCTCACTCCCTTAACCCCCTTAACATTCCTCCCGTTCCTCCCGTTCCTGGTGTTGACGACAGCGGCCAATTTACTCTAGGATGGTAATTCCCATCGATAAACCGATTGTGCTGCTGGGTTTTATGGGCAGCGGAAAGAGTACTTTGGGTAAACAATTAGCTGCATCTCTGGGTTGGACCTTTACCGATCTTGATCGTTTTATCGAAGCGGAAGAGAATCGCACAATCCCCGAAATCTTTGAACAGGATGGAGAAGCCACTTTCCGGAAGCTCGAATCAAATGCACTGAATAAGGTACTCGCCTATCCGCACCAGGTGATTGCCATCGGTGGCGGTGCCCCCTGCCATCCGGGCAATATGCAGTTGATCAAGGAGAAATCGCTGTCTATCTACCTTAAAATCAGTGAAACGCAATTGTTGCACCGGCTTGCCTGGTCATCAACTCCACGCCCGCTTCTGAAGGGAAAAACCGAATCCGAAACCCAATCCTTTATTGCTGATTTACTGGCCAACAGGGAACCCTTTTATCTTGAGGCAGATATAATAATTGAATCGGATGCGATTACAACCGGGATGATTTTATCGAAGTTGAAAACGGGAACCCTTTAACGTTCGCTGACGAAAGCTACTGCTTACCGCCCTACTGTCCTTACTGCCTACTGCCTACTGTACCGCTATCCTTCTTTTCGTTTGATCTTCAGAACCTGACCGGTCTGCAGCTTTGAGCCGGTCATTTGGTTCAGCTTCATAATGTCCTCATGACTGATGCCGGGATATTTCTGAGCGATCGTCCAAAGATTATCCCCTGACCGCACGGTATATAAAATGAACTGGTCTTTAGAGCCGGCCGATGCCGTTTGAGTAACCTGTTCTTCAGCCTGGCCGGTACCATTTTCTTTTCCAACCCTCGATTGCTTCTCAGCAAAGGTCAGTCCGTTAATGTGCCGAAAATCGTCAGCCTTTGATTTGGGAACATAAACAGTTAAGGATTGGCCCGAGCGCAAACTGTTGCTTGCCAAACCATTCCAGTCTTTAATAGCATTGATCCCAACCTCGTACCACGAAGATATATAGCCAAGATTATCCCCTGACTTCACCGTATAGGTTAACGCAACATCATCACCGGAAGGCTCCACCGGTTTTGGTTTTGGTTTTGATTTAACCGAACGGGTTGGTTCCTTATCCATATTATTTTTAGCCAGATAAATATTCTGTTTAAAGTTCAGAATGGAATCCTCGAAGGTGATAAACGAACTGATTTTATCCTCGGGCAAACGCAAAGCATAAGGTCCGCCGGCAGCCGGAAGAATCTTCCTCCGGTATTTCGGATTCAGCATCTGCATGGTGGCCATATCCACTCCCAATACTTCCGATGCTTGCCCCAGATGCAGTTCATGGCAAACCAGTACGGTATCTGAATTGATGGGCATTTCAGGTTTAATCGCAAAAAAACCATGATCTTGTGAGTAATTCATGATATAGGCTGCAGCTATGAAGGCGGGTACAAATCCACGGGTTTCGGTTGGCAGATAATAAAACACATCCCAATAATTTTTCTTCCCTCCGGCTCGCTGAATGGCCTTTTTCATATTTCCCGGACCGCAGTTATAGGCTGCGATCACCATGTGCCAGTCGCCAAATATAGAATACAGCTCTTTCAGGTATGCGCACGCAACCTCGGTTGATCTCTCCGGGTCGAGCCTTTCGTCAATGAACGAATTCACATTCAGCTTGTACAGTTTTGCCGTTCCCAGCATAAACTGCCACATCCCCTGGGCACCAACCCGCGATTTAGCTACCGGATTAAGTGCCGATTCAATAATCGGAAGGTATTTAAGTTCGAGGGGAAGGCCGTAAGCATCCAGTTTCGACTCGATCATCGGGAAGTAGTAATCCGAAAGTCCAAGCATGATCGATACCTGCTTTCGGCGGCTTTTCGTATAAAGATCCAGATAACTCCTCACCTGCTTATTGTATGTCAGCTCTATGGCGGAAGGAATTCCGGCCAATCTTTTGATGAAAACTGAATCCGGAAGATCCGGAATATTGTCGTCCTTTCTGAAGGCAAGTGCTGTATCCTGATAAAACCGGACCGGCAGTCGATTATTCTGCCAGGCCAGGTAAAGGCTGTCGAGGCGTTGCAGATATTGCTGATAAACCGGATCCTTTGCAGGATTCACTGAATCAATGGTTACCAGATTGGCAGTTCTCTGGCCCATCAACAGGGTCGACCAGCCTAAAAAGATGACAGAAAGCGTATTGCGAAAAATCTTTCGTAAATTCATGCTCATTTGTTATTAAATATAAAACTCAATCCCACGCCCGGTTGCATCCGGCCAACCCAAATGGCTCTCGGCCGGATACGCAGGCTAAGGTCTTCACTCACATCCCAATTGAAAAAATGGGCATCCACATTCGCATCAATAATAGTCAATCCATGCCAAGCAAGCAAGGCCAGGAACGACATATCTCTGAAACGGCGGTAACTATCAATGTCGGCCAACAGCTCGGCGGCCGACTTACTACTCTGACTTACTGTTGATTCCATAGTATCGGTAAGTGCCAGGTAATTTTTTTTGGAATCTTTGTAGTTTTTCTGATTAGTGAACAGTACATAGCTGGCAGCAGTATATCCCACATAGACAATCGGGATTTTCCAGTATTTCCGGTTATAAGCCTGACCAGCACCGGGTATAGTTGCGGCAAGGATAGTTGCCTTGCTTGCCGAATGAATTGCTTTAGCTGTTTTAAGGCCGGTTGCAATAGAGTCACCACTGTTCTGCGCAGGCGCAAAATCAGCCAGGCCAGGCGTCAGGATCAGCAATACTGACAACGCCGGCCATTTTATAATGTTTCTTACAAACCCCAAAGTCCGACTTTACTCTTTTATTTGGTCCAGTTTGCCCAGAATCTTTTCAAGTTCCTCATCAGAATTAAACGTGAGGATGATCTTCCCTTTTCCCTTGCTGTTCCGTTTAAACTGGACACCAACCTGGAAGTAACGTTTCAATTGATCTTGTAATTGCCCATGCTCCCCCGGCACCTCTTCTTTTTCTTTATTTACCGGCTTACGTTCGGTTTGAATTTGCCGGACCAGTTCCTCTATCTTTCTAACAGACAGGTTGTTATCAAGAATTTTTTGATAAATGATCAATTGTATGGCCGGATCTTCTATATTGATCAGTGTCCGTGCATGGCCCATCGAAAGTTTCGATGTTCTGAGCCCAAGCTGAATCTCAGCGGGCAATTTCAGCAGCCGGAGATAATTGGAGATGGTCGACCGTTTCTTTCCCACGCGGTTGCTCATGTTTTCCTGGGTAAGTTTGCATTCATCGATCAAACGCTGATAGGATATGGCTACCTCGATGGGGTCAAGATCCTCGCGCTGAATATTCTCAACCAGTGCCAGCTCGAGCATCGACTGGTCATCAGCCGTTCTGACGTATGCCGGAATCCGGGTAAGTCCGGCTATCACCGCAGCTTTCAATCGCCGTTCTCCGGCTATAAGCTGATATTTTTTATCAGCCAGTTTCCTGACGGTAATCGGTTGAATGATGCCGAACTGCCGGATCGATGCAGCCATTTCCTCCAGCGCATCCTGGTCAAAATGCGACCTGGGCTGGAAAGGATTGGTTTCGATCAGGCTGATCTCAATTTCATTTATTGAGGCTTCAGGTTTCAGGTTAGCGTCCTCAAGCAGGGCGCCAAGCCCTCTTCCTAAAACACTTCTTTTCTCAGTCATCCTTTTGTTGCTGGGTTAATCAATCACCTTTTCGGTATCCCTGATCTGAGTCAATCCGTTTTTTTGCAACAACTCACGGGCCAGGCTTAGGTGGTTCAATGATCCTTTTGAGTTGGCATCATACATCACCACGGGTTTTCCATAACTTGGTGCCTCACCAAGTTTGATATTTCTGCTGATAATGGTATTGAAAACCATCGATTGGAAATGCTTGGTCACCTCTTCATAAACCTGATTCGACAGCCTGAGCCGACTATCATACATGGTGAGCAGAAATCCTTCTATCTCGAGCTCAGGATTTAGCCTGCTCTGGATAATTTTAATCGTATTCAGAAGCTTTCCGAGCCCTTCGAGCGCAAAATACTCGCACTGAACAGGAATGATGACCGAGTTGGCGGCAGTCAGAGCATTCACGGTTAATAATCCTAATGAAGGCGAGCAATCAATCAGAACAAAATGATAATCATTTTTAACCTGATCGATAACCCTGGCCATCAGTTTCTCGCGGTTTGGCAGGTTGAGAATTTCAATTTCGGCCCCAACCAGATCGATATTCGAAGGAAGGATATCAAATCCTGGAACCTCTGTATTCAGAATGATATTTTTCGGATTGACATCATCAACCAGACATTCATACAGGCTGGTTTTGATGTTCCTGACATCGAACCCGGCCCCGGAAGTTGCATTGGCCTGCGGATCGGCATCTACGAGCAACACCCTGTATTCCAGGACCGCTAAGCTCGCTGCCAGATTGATCGCAGTGGTTGTTTTTCCCACTCCGCCTTTCTGGTTAGCTATCGAAATTACTTTACCCATTAGCATTTTTTTTGGCGGCGTAAAAATAGCGATAATACCGATAACATCCGGCTGCAACGGTCAATTCTGTTCCTGTATCCGGATATCCTTAACCATCAATTGCATACTGGTTGCACCCCGGAAAGTGTTCTCCTCCACGGTAAAAGCGATATCAAAAGGTGTACCCTTATGTATCTCGTTAAACATATGCCCCATATTAAAAGCGATTCCTTCAAAATCGGGCTGATTCCCCTTGATCGAGGTTATGCTTAGTTTCAAATGCTCCCACGATCTTCCCACCTGTCGGCTTTTGCTTGTATCCCTGAGGTTCCGGCAGACAAACATCGGCGAATTGTTATCCGGGCCAAAAGGTTCAAACTGCCTCAATATCCTGAAGAATTTAAGAGTAATATCATCCAGGTCGATTTCTGCATCGATCACTACCTGGGGAATGAGTTGTTCGCTGCTAATGGTAGAGGACACGAACTCCTCAAAGCGTTGCGTAAACAGCTCGACATTCTCCAACGGCATGCTCAGTCCAGCTGCATATTTATGCCCGCCAAAACTTTCGAGAAGATCGGAACAGGCACTGATAGCCTGGTAGAGATCATAATTATCAACAGATCTGGCAGATCCGGTGGCCATTCCGCTCGAGCGGGTCAGAATCACCGTAGGCCGGTAATAAAAATCGATCAGCCTGGAAGCAACGATTCCAACAACCCCTTTGTGCCATTCGGGATGATACAGAACGGTGGTTTTCCGGGTTTTCATATCGTCCATACCTTCGACCATCTTCCGGGCCAGATCGGTAATCTCAACATCAATATTTTTCCGGTAATCGTTATAGGAATCCACTTTCCCGCCAAGTTCCATCGCCTCCTTTTCATCTTTGGCAATCAAAAGCTCCACAGCACTTTCTCCGGAAGATATCCTGCCGGCAGCATTGATCCGGGGACCTATCTTGAATACAATATCCGAAACGGTTATCTGTCTATCATCACAATTGCTTATCGTGACTAAGGCTTTCAATCCCGGCACCGGGTTTTCATTCAGCTTCTTTAAACCATGATAGGCCAATATCCTGTTCTCCCCGATCATCGGAACAAGATCTGCGGCAATACTGACGCAAACCAGATCAAGATATTTGGCAATGTGCGAAAAAGGGATGCCGTTCCGTAAGCAAAAGCCCTGCAATAATTTAAATCCCACCCCGCAACCCGACAACTCCTTGCACGGATAAGCGCAATCGGGTTGTTTTGGATCCAGAATAGCCACTGCAACAGGCAATTCAAGGTCGGGAAGATGATGATCGCAAATAATAAATTCGATTCCCTTGCGCCTGGCATAATCCATTTTATCGACGGCCTTTATCCCGCAATCAAGCGCGATAACCAGGGTGAACCCTTCCTTTGCCGCATACTCGATTCCCGGATAGGAAATTCCATACCCTTCGGAATAGCGATCGGGTATATAATATCCTATGCGATCGAGCCTTTTGCGCAGAAATGAATAAATCAGTGCAACCGAGGTGGTACCATCAACATCATAATCGCCATAGATCAAAACCTTTTCCTGTTTTTCAATGGCCTCGTTCAGGCGCTGAACTGCCTTATCCATATCCTTCATCAGGAAGGGATTATGCAATCCTTCGAGTTGCGGCCTGAAAAAATGCCTGGCCTCCTCAAAATCCTTTATCCCCCGCTGAACCAACAAAGAGGCTAAACTTCTGCCGATCCCGAGCTGATTGGATAAACTCTCGACGAAAACAGGGTCAGGTTCAGGAAGTATATTCCAAAGTTTGTTCATAAGGTTATGCGATAGGGAAAAAATAAAAATAAGCAAATTTCCCATGTTTGTTATAACTCCGATGAAAAGTATCTTTGCAAAAAAATAAATCACCCGATATGCCGGAACTTAGCGAACAGGAACAAATTAGAAGACAGTCTCTTCAGGAAATCAGAAACATGGGTATCAATCCATACCCGGCTGCAAAATACTCAGTTACTGCCAATGCGGCCGATACCCTCGCGCATTTTGATGAGAAGCCTGAAGCCTATCAGGGAGTCTGCTATGCCGGCAGGATCATGTCACGCCGGATCATGGGCAAAGCATCTTTTGCGGAACTCACGGATTCATCCGGGCGGATCCAGATTTATGTGAACCGCGATGAATTATGCCCGGGGGAAAACAAGGACTTATATAACACTTTCTTTAAACGCTTACTGGATATAGGTGATATTATCGGAGTTGTCGGCGATGTTTTCCGGACCCAGGTCGGGGAGATTACCGTAAAAGTTAAAGAACTGACCCTGCTGGCCAAAACCGTGAGGCCCCTGCCGGTGGTTAAGGAAAAAGATGGCGTTCTGTATGACGCTTTCTCCGATCCGGAACAGCGGTATCGTCAACGATATCTCGACCTGATTGTCAATCCGTCCGTGAGAGATGTGTTTATCAAGCGGTCGAAAATTATTACCGTGATTCGGGAGTTATTGGATTCACGCGGATATTACGAAGTAGAAACCCCTGTATTACAGCCCATTCACGGAGGCGCAGCAGCCCGCCCATTCGTTACACACCACAATACGCTGGATACTGAACTCTATCTGCGGATTGCCAATGAACTATACCTGAAACGCCTGATTGTAGGCGGCTTCGACGGGGTTTACGAGTTTTCCAAGGATTTCCGGAACGAAGGAATGGACCGATTCCATAACCCTGAGTTTACCCAGGTTGAATTGTATGTCGCCTATATGGATTATTTCTGGATGATGGACCTCGTGGAAGAGATGATTGAGAAGGTGGCAATGGCACTTCATGGCTCCACCCAGGTTCAGGTGGGTGAAAATATGATCGACTTTAAACGTCCGTGGAAACGGTTTACCATGTTCGGTGCCATTGAGCATTTTACCGGCATCGATGTAAGCCGGATGGACGAGTACCAGCTGATCGAAACCTGCAAAAAGCTGCATATCGACACCGATAAAAGCATGGGAAAAGGCAAGCTCATCGATTCTTTGTTTGGCGAATGTTGTGAATCCAAACTGATTCAGCCAACCTTCATCATGGACTATCCGATTGAAATGACTCCATTGGCAAAAAAACACCGCAGCGTGGAAGGTCTCGTGGAACGGTTCGAGTGCATCTGCAACAGCAAAGAGATCTGCAACGCATACTCCGAACTGAATGACCCGATCGATCAGCGCGAACGGTTTGAAGAACAGATGCTTCTGGCCAAACGAGGAGATGAGGAAGCCATGGCGCTCGATGAAGATTTTCTGCGGGCAATGGAATTCGGCATGCCCCCAACCTCTGGTCTGGGTATCGGTATCGACCGGTTAGCCATGATCATGACCAACTCACCTTCCATTCAGGATGTTATACTGTTCCCGCAGATGCGGCCCGAAAAAGGCACCGTAAAAACCGAAGAAGAAACAACCGCGCAAAATAGCTGAACACATGTCAAAAATTACCGTCGATCTCGAATTTGCATCGGATTTCCTTCCCAAACAGGCACTTCAGCTTTGGGCAACTGATATTTCATTGGCAAACTCCATGCTGACGAAAAAATGGGGTAAGGGTAACGATTTCCTGGGATGGCTCAACCTACCGGAAAAATCGATGCAGCAGTTGCCTGGTATTCTTTCTATTACCCGGGACTTTTCAGGTGAATTGGATGCCGTCGTGGTCATCGGAATCGGCGGATCCTACCTGGGTGCCCGTGCAGCCATAGATTCCCTTACCAGCCCGCTTGGCATTCGCCGGCCAGGACCCGAGATCCTTTATGCCGGACATCATTTGGTTGGGAAATACTATATTGATCTTCTGGAATATCTGAAAGATAAACGATGGGGAATCATTGTGGTTTCCAAATCCGGAACCACTACCGAGCCGGCAATCGCCTTCAGAATTCTCAAAAATGCCCTGGAAAGCCAGGTTGGCCAGTCTGCAGCTTCCCGCAGAATCATTGCCATCACGGATGAGAAAAAAGGTGCCCTGCGAAAACTCTCAACCCAGTTGGGCTACAAAACCTTTATCATACCGCATGATGTGGGCGGCCGCTATTCGGTTCTCAGCCCGGTCGGACTGGTTCCGATTGCCATAGCAGGATTCTCTGTCGGAGCAATGCTCGAAGGTGCCCGCGAGATGATGAAGGCATCGGAAAATGATATGAGCCTTGCTACCGACCCCGTGGCCCGCTATGCCGCGGCCCGGAATGCATTCTACAACCAGGGCAAAGGAACCGAGGTTCTCTGCAGCTTCCATCCTGAGCTCCATTACATTGCCGAATGGTGGAAACAACTGTTCGGCGAAAGCGAAGGCAAGGAAGGCAAAGGAATTTTCCCGGCCGTGGCCGAGTACACCACCGACCTCCATTCGATGGGGCAATACATGCAGGAAGGACCGGGAAATCTCTTTGAAACTATTCTGATTCCGAAAGAAGCTCAGGCCGATCTGCAGATTCCGGAAGATCCTCAGGATCTCGACGGATTGAATTTCCTGGCTGGTCAGGAATTATCGGCCGTGAATGAGGCCGCCTGCAATGGCACTACCCTGGCACATCTGGCTGGCGGAGTCCCGGTTATCCGGATCCTTTTCGATCGCATCGATGAAAATAATCTTGGAAGCCTTTTCTACTTCTTTGAAAAAAGCTGTGCGATAAGTGGTTATCAATTGAATGTCAACCCGTTCGATCAACCCGGAGTGGAATTGTATAAAAACAATATGTTTCGCCTGCTGAAAAAGCCTGGTTATTGATTCGCCTGCTGAAGCATCCAGATTGCATCTCTGCTGACCTGCTCATCCACTGAAATTTTATTGATGAGGGCCTTTTCACGGATCTGTTTCATCCAAACCGGATCTTTCAGGATATTCATCCGGTAATAGCCCACATCATGCGGAATTTTCCCCGCCCGATCATCAAGCCAGAACAGGTAATCAGCATTGCCGGCCAGTTTATCCTGCATCGGAACTCCGGAATAATCTGACTGTTGCTGAATATCGTCAAACCAGATATAATTCCTTACAATGCCGCGCATGAAATCATACCGGTATTCCTTGGCGGCGGCCGGATAATAATGGCGGTATAAAACATCGGTAAAATCCCAGTCGAACCGGTGATAAAACCGCTCGGTAACCATAATCAGAACCAGGTCCATCCCTTCAACGGTTTGCGGTATGTTCAGTGAACCGGTATCCTTGGGAGCCGACCAGCTATCCGGATAAATGCTTTGGTTGTAATACCAGAAGGCTTCATTGGCAAAAGCCCGGGCCGGAATTTTGGCATTTAGCACATTAAAGAAATAACTGTCGGATATCGCTAGTACCCTGGGCTTTCGAACCGAATCTTTGTCTGCCAGATGAAAAACCGGATAGCCCATTTTCGGATGTTTCGGAGCCTTCATCAGGTTCATGATATCTGCCAGGTCACCATCGGTATCCCGCAGGCTATCTGTCATTTCCACCCGATCGATCACCAGGTCGGGAACCGGCAGATGAAGAGCTCCGTCGATAAATCCAAGAAGGGTGTCAGCTGCCAGCACCATGCCGCCCGTCGACCAGTGAATACCCCCTTTCGGAAACAGAGGATAAGGAGCTGAACTCTTTTTATCCCGGTAAAACCGGTTGAGATCGAGCAAGGGAATCCCTTTCTGGCCGGATTCCCTCAAAATAGCCTGATAATTAGTGTGATCTGATGTAAACCTGGTGAACCGGGACGGGATATTTTCAGGAAGGTAAGAAGCTTTCCCCGCTTCCAGAACAATGGCCACCTTTACGCCCAGCTTCGCAAGCGTATCAGTAACCTGTTTCAGGCGGTTAAACTTCTGATCCCAGTAATAATCGCCCAGATAATCGCGGCCGGTATAAGACCGGATATAGTCTGATTCAAACAGATACCGGTGCTTTCCGACCACCACCCCCGAAGCATTGGCTTTATTGTAAAAGGTATATTCAAGTTGGTTTTTCAGCCTGATCAATACTGGACGGAACCCTACGTGCTCCTCAGTGGCACGGTTGAACTGAACCTGAAATTCGTCAGTAAACCAGGTTCTTATACTGAATCGCGGATAAACGGCGGTATCTGCCTGGCCACGAAGGTTTTTCTCCTGGAACAAGCCGGTGCTCTGCTGGATCACCGGAACAAGCAGGATGAGCAGCAGGAGAATGAATATCGCCGTTTTCAGTTTCTGGTTCATCTTTTAAAACCGGAAATAAATAAATGGATTAAAGCCGGAAGTCGTTAAGGAAGCCATACAATAAACCAGCAGGATAATTGCAATCAAGCCGCCAACCCAGGTTTTCCGGGTAGAATAGGGAACTTTTAACTGTATCTCCTGCCAGCCCTCGATTCCGCGGATAGTGCCGTAAAAACCAAAGAAAGCCCCGACCAGCAGGATAACCCAGAACTGTGTATCAAATCTCCAGGCCGGAAACCCTCCATCAAAGGAAAACATCTTTTTGAGATATAAACCAGCCTGATGCAGGTCAGTGGCCCGGAAAAGCACCCACCCTACCAGAGTAATCAGGTAAGTAAGGATGACCGATGGAATTTTCCCGATTTTTTCAGTAACCCGGATCAGGAAAAGCCGGTCGAGAACCAGGAACAAACCATGAAATCCGCCCCACACCACAAAATTCCAGGCAGCACCGTGCCACAATCCCGATATCAGAAATACCACCCACAGATTGAAAAAGAGCCTGGCTTTGGTTTTTACCCGGCTCCCGCCGAGCGGAATGTAAAGGTAATCCTTCATCCAACGGCCCAGTGTCATGTGCCATCGGCGCCAGAATTCCGTAATATTCCGGGATATATATGGATTATTGAAGTTCTCGGGAAAAGTAAACCCGATCATCTTCGCAATTCCGATAGCCATATCTGAATATCCCGAGAAATCATAATAGATCTGGAATGAATAGGCGACAATCCCGATCCAGGCAGTCGGGGTAGTGATATTTAGCGGACCGAGTGCAAAAATCCGATCCACCTCAGCGCCCAGGACATTGGCAATCAGCACCTTTTTTGCCAGCCCGATGATAAACCGGAACATCCCCAGCAAACGGTTATCGGTTGTTTCAGAAGCCCTTCGGTCAACAATCTGATCGGCGATTTCATGATACCGGACGATCGGACCTGCAATCATTTTGGGGAATAAAATAATATAAAGCTGGTAATCCCAAAACTTGGTAAGAGGTGCCTGCACACGCCGGTAAACATCCACTACATAAGTAACCGTCTCAAAAGTATAGAAAGATATTCCGATTGGCAGGACCAGTTTTGTCCAGAGTATACCATTAATTCCGAAAGCCTTGAGCAGGGCATCAAAATTCTCGATAAAGAAATTTGAGTATTTGAAATAAAAGAGAAGTCCGAGGTTGACCAAAACCGACAGTGTCAGCATCAGCCGGCGTTGGAGCTTACTTTTGGATGCAGCCATCCATTTGACCAGATGGAAATCGAGGAAGGTGGTACCCAGTATCACAAATATGAACTTCGGGGCACCCCAGCTATAAAAGAAAATGCTGGCGAAAAGAGCCAGCCAGTTCCTGTATTTATTGGGAATAAGGAAATAAGACAAAAGAAAAACCGGTAAGAACCAAATCAGAAACAAACTGCTGCTGAATACCATATTTTTACCGGTTTACCCGAAGGCTTATTTATTTGATGTGCGTTTTAACAAAATCTTTCAATACTCCTGTCAGATCCGGTAATCCAATCTCCTGTAGATCATAGAAAACCCTGGTATTAGGCTTTTTGATCTTAATGATCCGGTTCAGATCAATCGGAGTACCGATAATCACTGAATCACAATCGGTATTATTGATGGTAGCTTCCAGATCTTTAAGCTGCTGTTTACCATAACCCATTGCCGGCAGCAATTTGCCGATATTCGGATATATTTTAAATGTTTCAGACAATTTACCAACCGTGAACGGCCGTGGATCCACCTCTTCAGCTGCACCGAATTTGCGTGCGGCAACCACTCCGGCGCCAATTTTCATTTCGCCATGGGTAAGAGTCGGGCCATCTTCGACCACCAGAACGCGCTTGCCCCGGATCAGGGAAGGATCATCCACCCGGATCGGGGACGCTCCGTCAACCACGATAGCTTTCGGGTTTACGGAGGCAATATTTTCACGAACCTTCTGAACATCTTCCGGGTGCGCGGTATCGATCTTATTGATAACCACCACATCGGCCAATCTCAGGTTAACCTCACCAGGGTAATACGATAATTCATGCCCGGGGCGATGCGGGTCAACAACGGTAATCGTAAGGTCAGGCTTGTAAAAAGAGAAATCATTATTACCGCCATCCCATAAAACCACGTCGCATCCTTTTGGATCTTTTTCGGCTTCACGCAGAACAGCCTCATAATCAACACCTGCATAAATAACATTTCCGCGGACTACATGCGGTTCAAATTCTTCCATCTCCTCCACCGTACATTTGTGTTTTTCCAGATCAGCAAGTTCGGCATACCGCTGAACTTTTTGGGCTACCAGATCGCCATAAGGCATCGGATGACGGACTGCTACCACATTCAACCCCATTTTCATCAGAATTTCGATAACCTTTCTCGAGGTCTGGCTCTTGCCGCAGCCCGTACGCGATGCCACAACGGCAATAACGGGCTTGGTACTTTTTATCATGGTGCCTTTTGGCCCCAGCAGTGCAAAGTTAGCTCCACAGGCATTTACCAGCGCGCTGACTGCCATCACCCGTGGGTAAGGCACGTCGCTGTAAGAGAATACACAGCTGTCCACATCATATTTCGCGATCAGCGCCGGAAGCTCTTCCTGGGCAAAAATCGGAATCCCATCAGGATATAATTTACCGGCAAGTTCGGCCGGGTATTTACGACCATCAATATCCGGAATCTGGGCAGCAGTAAACGCCACTACCTCGTACTCCGACTGATCCCTGTAATAAGTGTTGAAATTGTGAAAATCGCGACCGGCAGCACCGATTATTATGATTCTTTTCCTGGACATAAAGCCTCCTTAATCTTAATTTTAGCATTATTCTATGATGCCGTAAATATATAAGTTTCAGACTAACCGAATCATGATATATCTCTGAGCTCAGGAAACTATCTGATATCGATCGGTATCCAGCCTTAAAAAAATAAACAGCATCAGGGTAAATGCCAAAAGGGATGATCCCCCGTAACTAAAAAAGGGCAAAGGTATCCCGATAACCGGAACGATCCCGATAGTCATGCCGATATTAATGGCAAAATGGAAGAAAAGGATTGAGGCTACGCCGTAACCATAAACCCTCGAGAAGGTAGATCTTTGCCTTTCTGCTAATATGATTAACCGGATGATCAACCCCGAAAACATACTCAAAATGATCAGGCTGCCAATAAATCCCCACTCTTCACCCACGGTACAAAAGATAAAATCGGTGCTCTGCTCCGGCACAAAGTTGAAGCGGGTTTGTGTTCCCTGCAGGAAGCCTTTTCCCAAAAAACCGCCTGAACCGATGGCAATCTTCGACTGGTTCAGGTTATACCCTGCTCCAAGTGGATCGCTTTCGAGCCCAAGGATATTATTGATACGCGACTGCTGATGCGCCTGGAGGATTTCATGAAATACAAAGTCGACAGAGAAGATAAAAATGATAGCTCCCATCCAGGTAAACAGGATCAGAAGCAATGGGTTAAACTTTTTACGAAGAATGATCATCCACCAAATCACAAAAGCAATGACTGAGGCGATAAAGAACAGGCGGGCCACTGACCATTCCTGTCCGAGGTACCGGGAAGCCAGAATAGCCAGTCCGAACAGGGCGCCGAGCATGAGGGTTCCTGCATAAAAAAACTTCAGATTCCGCTGATAAAGCCAGGTAATCAAAAGAGCGATCACACTGAATACCGGCAGAAGAATCGGCAAGGGAACCAGCATGGTAAGAACAAACAATAAAATGGCCAGTCCCGCAACAAACAGCACCACCCAGGAGAGTCCTTCCCGGTAAAGAACCAACACAAACACCAGAAAAACCAATGCAGTTCCGGTATCCTTTTGAAGGAGAATCAGGATAATTGGAATTACCAGGAGAGCTCCTGCAGTGATAAGGTTCCTCAGTTTATGGATCTGGAAATTATATCGCGACAGCACCTTGGCTAGCGCAAGGGCTGTAGCAAACTTCACGAATTCAGCCGGTTGCAGACTGAACGAACCGATAAAAATCCAGGCTTTGGCACCGTTCACTTCCTTCCCGATTAATATGGTAATTGGCAGAATCAACAGCATCAGACCATAAATCGGAAAGGAGAAAAAGCTCCAAACCTTTCCGTCAATGGCCAGGGTTAGAACGGCAATCGCCAGGGCGGTAAGGATGTAATAAAATTGTTTGCTGTACCGATGGGTAAAATCGAGTATTGAACCTGTGGCTCCTTCATTCTGGGTTGCCGCATAAATATTCATCCAGCCAAACAGTACCATTGCCAGAAAGAGGATGATCGTAAGCCAATCCAATCGCGCGATGAAATTTGTCCTTGGGTTTGCCATCAGAATTGCTGGTATTCTAAAATTATCCGTTCCTTTTCCGTTTGGGTGATAGTTCCGTTCAGATACTTTTCAATCATAAGACTGGCTATGGTTGCCGCATACACACCACCCGCCCCTGAATTTTCAACATAGGCAACAATGGCGATACGCGGCCTTTCTTTAGGTGCAAATGCAACGAAACCCGAATGGTCCTCTTTCCCGCCTGAATTCTGCACCGTGCCTGTTTTACCGCACACCGTTACACCAGGTACCTGGGCCCGCGATCCGGTTCCACCAGGCTCATAAACCACACCTTGCATACCATCCGATATGATATCAAAATACTTGGGATCTATGGCGGTATGCACCGGTTCCCTGAATCTTTGCGGGATGGTATCAATTCCTGCGATGGCCTTAACGAAGTGGGGCACATAATAAAACCCGCGGTTCGCAATAATGGCGGCCAGGTTTGCAATTTGAATCGGCACAGTTTCCACCTCGCCCTGACCGATAGAATTGGAATAGATCGTTCTGAATGCCCATCGGTTAGCGCCATACCACTTATCATAATAGGCTACATCAGGAACCAGGCCAGGCTTGATACCGGGCAAATCCGCAGGCAGAACCTGGCTCAGCCCAAATGAATAAACCATCTGGTACCAGGATTTCAATCCGATCTGGCTATCCTGGAACTGGCTGGTACTTTTCCCCTGAAGGATGATCCGGCGGAAAACATTGTAAAAATAAGGGTTGCAGGAATAACGGATCCCTTCGCGCAACCCGTGCGCATTTGGATGATTATGACACCTGATAATACTTTTGTTGCAATCCACACTATAGAATTCGTCGATAACTCCCAGCTGTAAAGCGACCAGTGCCTGTACCACCTTGAATATGGAACCCGGAGAATATCGCGACATGGTGGCCCGGTTGAAAAGCGGGTTCAAACTGTCATTCATCAGCTTCTCAAAATTCTTTCCGCGGATCCGGCCGACCAGTTCATTAGGGTCGTAAGCGGGACTTGAAATCATGGCCAGGATTTCTCCTGTCGCCGGTTCGATGGCTACAATACTGCCTCTTTTATGGGCGAGCAACTTCTCCCCGTACTCCTGCAGGCCGGCATCCATGGTTGTTGTGAGTTTCCTGCCGGGTTCCGGAATCGTGTCATAACGGCCATTCTCGAAATTGCCCTGAAGCCGGTTATGCACATCCACCAGCATAAACCGGATTCCTTTCCGTCCTCTCAGGTAAGGCTCATATTCCTCCTCCAACCCTGATTTTCCAATGTAATCTCCACTCTGGTAATAGACATCGGAATTGATATCCCCCTGGTTTACTTCACCCACGTATCCAAGAACATGCGGGGCAATGGGTTGCGGATACTTGCGCTGTGTGCGGATCTGAATCGAAAATCCCGGATACTTAAATAACTTTTCGTTCAGCGAAGCGATTTGTTCGGGACTGATCTGGCGTACAACGGCCGATTGGCGGTATCTTGAATATTCACGTGCCTTTTTTACCGATTCGCGGAACTCAGTCAGGTCTACACTCAGAATTCTGCATAACTCCAGCGTATCAAAAGCTTTTACCTGTTGCGGCAGCATCAGCAAATCATATACCGCTTCATTATAGACCATTACCTTTCCATACCGGTCGAAGATCATGCCCCTGCCGGGATATTCCACTACCCGCAACCGTGAGTTGTTATTCGACGAGAGCTGGTAAGATTTATCAATGACCTGGATATAGAATAGCCGGAGCATAAAAAGGACCGCAACGACAAGTACAATCCCGCCGATCACATATTTCCGGTTAGAATTCGGATTCCTCATAGTGAATTATCGGCGAATCCTGAAACGGATTCCTTCCCAGAAGAGAATAATAATCAAGGTAAAGACCCCACTCATGATTACCCGTAGCAAAGTCCTGAGAAAATCCCTGAAAGAAAGATCCTCCAGAAAAAAGAGCACAAAATGGTGAATCCCAATCATGATCATGGCATATGACAGGAACCAGAGAATTCCATAATTTTTCGAATCCGGATAGGTCCCTGGTTCATATTCACCACGCGGATTGATCCATCGCAGAACCGAAGGCCGCATAAAGGCTATCAGCAGAGTTGCGGCAGTATGAGTTCCAATGGTTGACCCATTTCCGGCAATCCCCTGCGGAAAAACATCGACGCCCAATCCCAGGAAAAAAGCCGTCAGCAGTAAAACCCAGCCCGGGGTATCAAAAGGAAGAACCAGGATATACCATATATAAAAGTAAGGATTGATATAACCGCTGAATTGAACATTATTCAGAATCAGCACCTGGAAAAAGATCACCAGGAAGAATCGGAATACATATCGGTTTAATTGATCAATCATAGGTTTGTAACTCCAGCTTTTCCTGCTCAACTTTGTTGAAATTCCGGATCACATAAACCTTGGTCAGTTTTTTAAAGTCCTGAGTCAATGATACCTTAAGCTCATAAAAAGTACCTGCCGGCGTTCGATCCACTTTTTTTACACGCCCAACCATTTCACCTTCCGGAAAAAGCGTCGTCAATCCGCTTGTAATTATAGTATCGCCAATGTAAACATTAATATGACCGGGTATCTCGGTTACAATGGCCTCTTTATAATCATGCCCCGGCCAGCTAAGCGTACCGAAATAGTTGTTACTCGACAATTTAACACTCCCTTTGAATTTCGAATTTAAGACCGAGATAACCGTCGAGAAATTGGCAGACACATTTCGTATCACTCCTACAATTCCCTCGGGCCCGACCACACCCATATCCTGCCTTACACCCTGCGAATAACCTACATTCAGTGTGATATAGTTGTTTTGCTTATTGATCGAGTTATTGACTACCTGAGCCGGAATATAATCAAATACATATCCTGGTTGAGAGAAGATGGTAATTGAGTCGCGGCCGGAAGACTTAAGCGGCCGGCGGGCCAGCTCATTCCTCAAACGTGCGTTTTCGGTGACCAGGATGGAGTTCTCATCGGTCAGATGAAAAAACCGGATAAAGTGATTGGTCTGGGTATAAAAGAATCCGTTAACGTCCTCCGACAATTGAAAAAACCTTGCATGCGGCAAAGGATTCCTTTGAAAAACCAGGGTAAGAGCAATGACCTCCAGGATTACGAAAATAATCTGGAAACTAAACCGGATTATGAGTCGAAGGAGATTTTGCATTGTTCATCCTGCTATCTCATCAGGAACGGGAAACGGGTTATGTTTTTCAGCGCCATACCAGTACCGCGGGCAACACAATGGAGCGGATCGTCGGCCACCCGGAACGGAATATTCATCTTATCCGATAGCCGTTTGTCGAGGCCTTTCAGCAAGGCACCACCTCCAACAAGGTAAATCCCATTGTTAACGATGTCGGCATACAATTCCGGAGGAGTACGTTCCAATACACTCAGAACGGCTGTTTCTACCTTCGACAATGATTTATCCAGTGCATGGGCCAGCTCACTGTATGAAACGGGTATTTCGATCGGAAGGGCAGTCATCTGGTTCGGTCCGCGAACTACATAATCCTGCGGCGGATTAGCCAGCAATGGAAGAGCGGCTCCGACATTTATTTTGATATCCTCAGCAGTTTTCTCTCCTATTTTGATATTATGCTGGTGACGCATATAGGCCTGGATATCAAGCGTAAATTCGTCACCGGCAATACGCATCGATTCATTGCATACGATACCACCCAGGGCTATAACGGCAATCTCGGTAGTACCGCCTCCGATGTCGACAACCATATTACCTTCGGGTGCGAGAACATCGAGACCGATCCCAAGTGCTGCAGCCATCGGTTCATAAATCATGTAAACCTCACGTCCGCCGGCATGCTCCGATGAGTCCCTTACAGCACGGATTTCAACTTCGGTGCTGCCGGAAGGAATACCTATGACCATCCGCATCGATTGGGCTCCAAACTTTGATTTTGCGGGGATCATTTTGATCATACCCCTGATCATCAGTTCAGCCGCATTGAAGTCGGCGATAACACCGCCACGCAAAGGCCTGATAACTTTAATGTTATCGTGTGTCTTTCCGTACATTTGCCGGGCTTTATCGCCAAGTGCAAACAGCTTGCCTGTTGCGACATCGATCGCGACGATGGAAGGCTCGTCCACAACGATTTTGTCATTACATATGATAACCGTGTTGGCCGTTCCCAGGTCCATGGCGATTTCCTGAGTTAAAAAGGAAAATAGACCCATATTTTGTCTCTCCGTTTTTTTAATGTTTAAAATGACGGATTCCGGTAAACACCATCGACAACCCGTGTATATTGCAATAGTCAATTGTATCCTGATCTCTCACCGATCCTCCCGGCTGTATCACCGATCCCACCCCGGCCTGATGAGCAATCTCTACGCTGTCGGCAAAGGGAAAGAATGCATCAGATGCCATTACTGAACCTTTGAGATCAAAGCCGAAACTCTGTGCTTTGGCAATCGCCTGCTTCAGGGCATCAACGCGGGATGTTTGCCCGGTACCGCTGGCCAGCAGCTGCTTATCCTTAACAAGCACAATGGCATTCGACCTGGTATGCTTTACCAGCTTATTTGCAAACAGCAAATCTTCAATCTCCTTTGGCGTAGGATGGGCCTGCGTTACCACCTTCATATCCTCCGGCACCTCTTTTCGCAGATCGCGGTCCTGCACCAGTACCCCGTTCAACAGGCTTCGAAACTGTACTGTGGTTGTTGACCGGACTGGCTTTCGGATCAGAATAATGCGGTTCTTCTTTTGCTTCAATACGGTAAGAGCCTGCTCAGCATATCCGGGAGCAATGATGATCTCGAAGAACAGCGAATTGATCTCTTCGGCAGTTGCTCCATCAATGGGGTTATTGGCAATCAGAATCCCGCCGAAGGCAGATACCGGATCGGCTGCCAGTGCCTTTTTCCAGGCCTCTGTCAATGAACCGGTGGAAGCGATCCCGCAGGCATTATTATGTTTCAGTATTCCGAAAGTCATTTCATCAAACTCATCAATCAGCGAGACAGCTGCATCAATATCCAGCAGGTTGTTATAGGAAATCTCCTTACCATGGATTTGTTCAAAAACCTGATCAAGGTTCCCGTAAAAGATCCCTTTCTGATGAGGATTCTCGCCATAGCGAAGAGTGTGGCCCGGACCGGCTGCTTTCCTGAAATGCAATGGATGTTCACCTCCCAGATAATTGCTGATAGAGCTGTCATACCCGCTTGATACGGCAAAAGCTGCGACGGCAAATTCGTAACGGTCAGAAAGCGCGGTCGCGCCATTTTTCTCTTCCAGAAGGTTTATCAATTTCGGGTAGTACTCCCGTGACGGAACGATCAACACATCTTCAAAATTCTTTGCAGCGGCACGGATCAGGGAAATCCCTCCAATATCAATCTTTTCAATAATTTCAGGAAGAGGGGCACCTGATGCAACCGTCTGCTCAAATGGATAAAGATCAACAATTACCAGGTCGATCTCGGGAATATCCCAGGATTCCAAACTTTCACGATCGGATTCGTTGTCACGGCGCGCCAGGATACCACCGAAAATTTTGGGATGCAAAGTTTTAACCCTGCCGCCCAGGATACTTGGATAACCCGTCAGCAATTCAACCCGCTGAACAGGTAAACTCAATGATTCAATGAAATCCGCCGTACCACCTGTACTGATCAGGGAGACTCCCAACTGATGCAATCTGGTGAGAATCTCATCCAGATTATCTTTGTGGTAAACAGAGATCAGCGCGCAACCTATTTGCTTTTCCTTATCCACCCTCATAAAATTTAATTTTGCAAATTTACTAAAAATAGGCACATTAATCACTTACTACCCCACTCCAATGCCTAAAAAAAACACTAATTTTGCATTTCATGAAACGGGGAATCAAAGCTGTAGTGATCTGGGTAAGAATAGTTCGCGAAAGTATCGCATTTGCTGTTCATTCCCTTATCTCCAACAAACTTCGTACAATCTTATCTCTTCTCGGAATCACGATCGGTATCTTTGCCATCGTTTCAGTTTTTACCGTGGTGGACTCACTGGGTCGGACCATTAAGAAAAACATCTCCGAACTGGGCGACAACGTGGTCTACATCCAGAAATGGCCGATTATGTTTGGTCCCGGTTTTCAATGGTGGAAATATTTGCAGCGGCCTGATCCTGAACTCCGGGAAATGGATGAGCTGATGAGCCGTTCGCGAACTATTGAATCTGCCGCATTCACTATTCAGGGTCAACGAACCATCAGCTATAAGAATAACTCCATTCCTGATATATGGATTCTGTCCGTATCCGATGAATATGAAAGAATCCGGTCATTTGAGGTGGATGAAGGCCGGTTTATCTCCCTGTCCGAATTCCGGAGCGGGAAAAACGTCGCGGTTATTGGCCGTAAAATCGCTGATGACCTTTTTTCCGGTGAAAGCCCGATTGGAAAATCCTTTGAGATCTCCTCTGCGAAAGCAACTGTGATTGGCATATTTAAAAAAGAAGGAGAAGGAATCAATGCTGGTAGTCACGACGAGATAGCCATTGTCCCGCTGAATTACGCGCGCACCCTGATCAATATCCGCAGCTCCAATGTACGCCCCACGTTGATGGTTAAGTCGAAGCCCGGCATCCCTATTGATGAAATGGTGGATGAACTCACCGGGATCATGCGATCCATCCGGAAATTAAAACCGATGCAGGAAGACAACTTTGCATTGAATACTATGTCGATGATATCCAACGCTTTCGATCAGCTGCTCGTCACCCTGAATATCGCTGGCTTTATCATCGGAGGGTTTGCCATCCTCGTGGGCGGATTCGGTATCGCCAACATCATGTTTGTCTCGGTGAGGGAACGTACCCGGATTATCGGAATCCAGAAAGCCATCGGGGCCCGTAACGTATTTATTCTCTTCGAATTTCTCTTTGAAGCCGTTTTCCTTTCCCTGATGGGGGGTATTTTCGGACTTCTCCTGATCTTCATCGGCACCATTGTAGCCAATTCCATGATGGAATTCAAGATTGTACTGGGATTGAACAACATCGCTATCGGCCTCACCATCTCCGCGGTGATCGGCATCATCGCCGGATTTGCCCCCGCCTGGCGCGCCTCCCGCCTCAGCCCCGTTGTTGCGATCGCCACGGTGTGAGACGGGTGTCCGTTTCAGGGTTTCAGGGTTTCAGGGTTATCGTTGTTATCAGTGACATCAGCTACTTCATAAATACTTGAATCTTCAACTTCAGAATTCGGAACTCTTCATTCGAATCTCAAAATTTTTCCCTTCTCCTTCTCCTAAAACCTGTTACCCGATACCCAAATCTTACGTTCTTACCGTCTTTCCGTCTTCTAGTACGCCTAATTCTAAAAACTGTGCCACCCCGAGTTGCTCCGCCCTCAACCCACCGTACCCGGTGGTTTCCAGATCGGTTGTCCAGATGGCAGACAGGGCGTTACGCAGGGTTTTACGGCGCTGGTTAAAAGCCATCTTCACAACCTTTTTAAAAGTTTCAGGCGAACAGGGCAACGCGATATTTTCTTTGCGGATAAACCGGATAACCCCGGATGTTACTTTCGGCGGCGGCAGGAAAACATCCGGCGAAACACTAAAAAGATATTCGGAATCGTAGAAAGCACCCATCAGAACGCTCAGGATGCCATATTCCTTATTGCCGGGACCCGAAGTTAGCCGCCGTGCTACTTCACGCTGAAACATCCCTGTGATCTCCATAACCTGATCCCGGTATTCCAGCAGGTGAAACAATATCTGAGAGGAGATATTATACGGAAAATTCCCGATTACCGAGATTGGCCCTTCTGTGATCCTCCTCAGATCGAGCCGCAGAAAATCTTCAGAAAGAATGCGGCCGATCAGGCTGGGAAATTTATCCGACAGGTATTCAACTGATTCATTATCAATCTCTATCACCCAGAGCCTTTCGCCAAATCGCTCCAGCAAGCGCCCCGTAAGCACGCCCATTCCTGGGCCCACCTCCAGCACGAGCCCGCCATCCGAAGCTCCCAGTCCGTCTGCTATCCGATGAGCTGCCGGAATATCCGTGAGAAAATGCTGACCCAGGTATTTTTTGGGTCTGACACGCTTTGACATAGTTGAGAGTTATCGGTTGTCTGTTATCGGTTAGGTTGACAGTTGTGATGGTTTTGGTAGTTGTGGTTGTTGTCGGTTATGGGTTATCAGTGATCTCGCCAGTGCGCCCCCTCTCCCGTGAGCTTGCGAACACACCCACACTCAAATCCACACACACACCCACCTTGGGGGTGAGGTGGATTGTCGGTTGTCGGTTGAATTGTTTCCGCTATATTTACCTTCCTTTAATCAACGGCAGCAAAAGTAGCGATTTTGAAAATCAGTAAAATACAGTCGAACATAATAAAGGCCGTATTAGCCATCGTGGCCCTGGCTTACCTGGTTTACCGGCTGGTTACCTTTGAACATTGGGATCAGGCAGGGCAGCGGTTTTCGGGTGCCTTTCAGGGCAAACGGCTCTTCTTCCTCGCAGCAGCGGTATTGCTGATTTTCCTGAATTTCTCCGCCGAGGCAATCAAATGGCAGCGATTGGTAAACCGACTGGAACCGGTTTCTTACCTCAAAGCCATGGCCGGGGTTTTGGCGAGTCTCACCATGGCCATTACCACACCCAACCGCATAGGCGATGTGATTACCAGGGGCCTGATCCTCAAACCCGGCCACAGATTGGCAGGTACCGGCCATACTTTTCTGTGCATCCTCGCCCAAATGGTTGTCACCATAACGGTGGGGCTGATGGGTGCTGCTTTGTACCTCCCGGCAAATGATTACCTGTTAATGGATAAGCGTGATTCCTGGATGGTGACTCTGGCTGTTTCAGTCGCCGCCGGTTTGATACTCTTAATCCTTTTCTTCAGCATCGACCGGCTTTCGGGCTTCTTTCAACGTTTCCGGTGGCTAAAGGTTTTCCACCCGTTTCTGGTTGCACTTCAGGGTGTCTCGATCAAGGATAAATCCTTTTTACTCCTGTTCTCAACCCTGAAATTCCTTACCTACATAACCCAGTTTTATCTGATCCTAAACTTCTTTGGAATAAATATTCCCCCATTTACCGGCCTTTCCGCAGTTTCGCTGATCTACCTGATCCTGCATTTTGTACCGGTACCTACAGTTGGCGACCTGGGTGTGAGAGGGTCCGTTGCCATTCTGATTCTCGGGCCCTACACTTCTGACGTTCCGGCCATTGTATTTACAACTTTCGTCATCTGGATAATTAATATTATGATCCCCGCGATGATCGGGTTGGTTTTGTTAAGGAAAATCCGCTTGGAAACAGTGGAAATCAGGGTAGATTCGTGTTCAAAATCCTAACTTGTCTGGTATGTCCTTCATTTTTACCAACCAGGCTCTTATCTGGCTTTCTCTCTATTCTATTTTGATCCTGGCATTCTTCACCGGATGGCTCCGGACCAAACGTTACAAACCGGATCAGAAACCTGCGGCTATCCATGTGAGCATCCTGATCCCCTGCAGGAATGAAGCAGAAAACATCCCGGAACTCGCTGCCCTGCTTATGAACCAGGAATATCCGGACGATCAGTATGAAATCATCTGGATCGATGATCATTCAAACGACGGAACTGCTGCCATCCTTGATGATTTGATCCGAAACCAAAACAACCAGCATCTGGTTATACTTCCGGGACCTGTTTCCGGCAAAAAGGCCGCTTTGAAGGCCGGTATGGAAATGGCTACCGGCGAACTGATCCTGCTTACCGATGCCGATAGCCGTCCCGGAACCCGGTGGGTAAAAACGATGGCAAAGTTTTTTGAGGATACCGGTAAAGATCTGATTCTCGGTCCCGTTTTACTCGATCCGGTCCATACCCGGTTAGATCAGATCCAGAAACTCGAATATCTGAGCCTGGTAGCCTCCTCGGTCGGTGCAGCCGGTATTGGCCGGCCTGTGATGGCCCAGGGACCGAATATTGCTGTCAGAGCTACTGATTACCTGACTATTGTAAATAACCTTGATGGCAGGTTCGCTTCGGGTGATGATGTGTTTTTGCTGCAGGAAATGAAAAAGATACAGGGGAAAAGGATCGGGTATGTTCTGAATCCTGATGCCACTATCCGCTCAAAACCGGCAGATTCCATATCCGCTTTCCTCCTTCAGCGCCGCCGCTGGGCCTCCAAAGCAACAGGATACCGTGATTTGTTTATGATCGTTACTACCCTGCTGGTTTTTATAGCCAACCTGGAAATTCTTACTGCCCTTGTATTTGCCGTTTTGGGAATTGTACCGTTTTCCTTGATATTAATCCTCCTCGGAATTAAAACCATTGCTGATTTCCCAGTGCTTTGCGCCGCTACCAGATTCTTTCGATGCACGAATATCCTTTGGTGGCTGCTTCCGATCCTGGTGCTCTACCCTATCTATGTTATTGTGGCGGGGATACTTTCACAGGTTGCCCCGATACGTTGGCGGGGTTGAGAAGTTAAAAGATTCTCGTAATCACAATTTTTCTTGCTGATTTTCTGATGATTATATAATTTTTGGGTACTGACCGGTAACTTTTTATCGGTTCAGGATATTACGCATTGTGAAGAGAGAATCATCGAAATTGAAAAAGGAAAACACATCATGAGAGGTTCAAATAGTGTGGATAACTATAGTCAGTCAAATTTAGACGACCTTCTTACCCGATTCATTGTGGATTTACCTGCCCACCGTGGTATTCCAAAAAGTCAAATTTTTAAAGACGCTTTGGTGGATCTTACCAAATACCATACGGGTGGTTCCCAGCCAAGCATAACCTCATTTATCCGGGTGTGTGAATATTTAAAACTTTGCCCGGGAATAGTGACCCTGTTTGCCTGCTGGGTTAACCAGGGAATCATAACTTATCCTCAGGCCCTCCAAATTCTATCTAATTGGACAGACTATGAGCATCTCCTCAACGGATTTCAACATGGAATGACGAAACTTCTTGACAATCATCCTCAGCTGGACTATTCAACTGCACCCAACAGTGGAACCAGAAAAAAATTGAAGAAATATCCACTCTGGATATCCACGGGATTTAATAGGCTGACAGCTCCTGACCCGGATGAATGAAGTTCACCAGGACGGTTTTGTACATCTCAAGCTGCGGTTGCTTTGTTAATTTCTTTATCACTTTTTGCAGGTTTTTAACCCAATGTAACCAATTTCCGCAGAATAAAAACAAAATAAATATTTTAAGTTATTAACAATCAGTGTGTTAATATTTTTAAGGATCAATTAATTATACTCTCCATGTTCGAATTTGATGGCAATTAGAGCTGAAATTATATAATAAACACGACATTTTCTAGTGGATCAAAAAAGAAGCCTCATTGATCTCATCTTGCGACAAACCTCTGCAACCGCTATACCGGTCTCGGCTTGCTTCAAGGCAAAAATGATCTGCGCTTCGGTAAATTTTGTCTTCTCTTGGCAATTTTCTCACTCGTTATAGGTATTCGAAAATCACCCGGTTCTCTTGTTTAGAATGGTCCGGTTTTCCGGGGGGAGATCACAACCATCAATGAAAACGAATCGTATCGGTCACTGAATTTATTCCGCTGAATATACCCAAGCCTCCCTTGATGTTACTATACACCGAAACCGGCTCACTGAACAGGTCCTGGCCGGCCACATATTGGGCGATGACCTTTTTGTTGTACATCAGATACTCTTCGGTGATGCTGGCCACTGTGAGCACAATAAAGTCCAAATCACCAGGTAAATTATCCACATCTCCCTGAACATTAAGAATCAATTCATCCATTTCCGGATCATAAGCACTTAAATCAATGCAATAACCATCGGTCTTTCTGAGGGTTTTGAAAGCATCCGGATACGGAATGTCAAGGCGGAGATAATCGAAAATTGTTGTATCCGGATCGTTTGAATAAATCCGGCCCGGACTTCCATAAATCATGTTACTTCGATACCGCACAACAATGGAATACCATACATGACCGTTCTTTCGTGTATCTATCTTCAGATGAATTTTACCTTCAATATCCCAGTCAAAACGGCCATTTTTCGGCCTATGTTCCCGTTTAGTGGCAATCAAATCCAGAATTTCTTTGGAAAACAAAGGTTTTGGAGGAATATAGCTGGTGGCTGTTACGGTATTCTCTTCAGTAATAACCTCCAGCCTTACAGTCTCAAACGGCGCAGAAGGAACATTTTCTGCTGATGAGGTATAAAATCCAAGGTCTTTTGAAACGAATTGATCCAATAATAAAGGATTTTGGCTATTCAAAGAGATTCGAACCGTTGCTCCTTCAATAGGTGCAAAATGATACTTCCACAATGAAGCCGGGCTTCGGGTAATTTCGATTCTCCAAATGCTATCCGGATGAAAGAGGCAATTAACAATAGGTTTCGGATTAGTGTCAATCCCAAAATCATAATCACTTCGGCAAGAGTTGCAAACCAACAAAAACAGAATGGCCCAATATAATTTCATAACATTATCCGGAAATTAGAATTTAATGGAATAACTGACTGAAGGCATGACAGGTAAAAGGGTGACAATCCGCACTCCGGCCGTACTTTTTTGAGCCCAAGCTCCTGACGTGTCATCAGTATAAGTCACATAGAAAGGATTTAGATGGGAATAAGCATTATACAAACCCAACGACCAGGTTCGTTGAAAACGCTTTTTTTCCTTAATAAAACTAATACTTATGTCGAGCCGATGGTAATCAGGCATCCGGTATTTGTTCCGTTCCCCGTAGTCGATCAGCTCACCCCGCCTCCGGGCCATCTCGGTGACGAAACCAAACAGATTCTGTGAGGACATCAGGATGGTATAGTTGAAATCATTAATATCCATTGGATAATGCACAAACGGAAAAATCGTCTCCGGCAGGGTCACCGGATTGCCGGTTGCAAATACCCAGGTTCCGCTTAATACAATATTTTTCTTAATCTGATAACTCAGGTTGATTGCAATATCATGCCTGCGGTCGAACTTATCGAAATACCAATTCCCACCGTTAATCCCTTCGAACTTTCTCTTGCTCCACGAAAGGGTGTACGCCAACCACCCCTTCAGCTTGCCCTCATCCTTCCGGAGAAGGAATTCCATACCATAGGCCTTTCCTATTCCTCCGGTCTCGATCTTGTCTTCCCAGTTGTTTCCCTGTACAAGAAAGGAAGCACCTTCTGAATAGGTTATCAGGTTACGGAAAGTTTTATAGTAGCCTTCCATCCCGAAATGAAAGGAGCCGAGAGGCGTGCCAAAACCAAGGCTCACTTGTTGTGATTGTTGAGGAGGGATCCTCTTGGTGGATGGGACCCAGAGGTCGGTTGGCATGCCGAGCCCTGAATTGGAAAGGAGGTGAATACTCTGCTGGATCCGGGAATAAGAGACTTCAACCCTGGCAGAACCCGGCCATTCAAATCCGCCGGAGAACCTGGGTTCGACCGACCAGTAATTTTTGTTACCCGACCGGTAAAGATTAAAACGCAAACCGGGATTCAGAAAGATTCCGTTGGGAAGCCGGATCTGATCTTCCGCATAAACCGACCAGGAAGATGAATTGAACGGAATGGCATTGATCAGGGTATCCCTGCTGGTTGAATCGGTGGTAAACAGATAGGACTGAACACCTGGCCGGAATTGATAACCGATGATTTCTGCACCAAAGTTAACCTGATGATTCTCTTTTGGATAATAATTAAAGTCTGCCCGGCCTGTGATATCCCTGACAATGGAGCTGTATTCCGAATTATATCCAAACTTTTCCATATTTTCACCCTGACTCTCTTCCGTTGAATAGCTATACCCACTATTCAGGTGATACCGGGTCCAGGCTAGCTGGGTATTGCAAAAGAGCTTGTTATTGAAGGTGTGGTTCCACCTTAAAGATCCCAGTGAATTGCCCCATTTCAGATTGTTAGTGCCCTGGTTAAGTGAAGCAATACTGTCCTCCTTGTCCAGGTAACTCTCAGAATAGGTGTCGTTTCCGTGATAAAGACTAAGGTAGATGCGGTCGGTCGGAGATAGAATGAAATTAATCTTTCCATTGAGGTCATATAAGGAGTAACCTGAATTTCGTTTATCGGTTTTAGTGTTACTCAGCCACGCAGGTATAGAGGTAAATAAATCGAAATAACTCCGGCGGGCCGAAATCATATACGATCCTTTTCCCTTGATTACCGGACCATTTAATGACAACTTCGAGGTGAGCAACCCAATTGAAGCCGATCCCTCATGTTTATACAGGTTTCCCTCCTTCATCCGCACATCGATGATGGATGATAGCCGTCCTCCATACCGGGCAGGAAACCCTCCCTTGATTACATCGATAGAGTTGATGGCATCGTCATTAAAAACAGAAAGAAAGCCGTAAAGATGTGAGATGTTGTAAATCGGATTTCCATCCAACAGAAACAGGTTCTGATCCGGACTGCCGCCCCTGACCACCAGCCCGGTTGTAGCTTCGGTGCCTGCCCTTATACCAGGAAGAAGTTGCAGGCTGCGGATAATATCCCTTTCACCGGCCAGAGTTGGAAGGTACTGAATCATTTTGGGGGTGATCCGGAATTCGGATATTGAGGAACGGTCACCTGGTTTATGTCCGATAATCGATACTTCATTTAATGAAACCAGCGGATCAATCCTGATTTCCAGGGTAGTGTCACCAGATACTGCAATAGTTTTTTGGAATTTTCCATAACCAACGTAAGAAGCCTGAAGAATAGTAATTCCTTTTGCCACTTTTAAGCTAAAGAACCCATAACTATTTGTCGTTGTTCCGATTAATGTCGATTCACCCGCATATACATTCGCATTGATCAGAAATTCACCGGATTGGGCATCCAGCACATGTCCTGAAATGATAACCTTCTGCGCCAAGGTGGCGATGGGTAGGAGGATAAGAGAAAAGGAAAGTAAAAGAAACCGGTGCACCATTGGTATCATTTATTAATTATTGGGCATAATACAAAAAATTAACGTCATGTTGACCATCACCATCAACCCTTACCCGCATTTTATAATAAACTGTCCCCGTCAAGTCAACACCGCATTGGTCCCATTTATATTGCAGGTCTGCGACTAATATGTTTTCGTAAAACCACTGATTTCCAGTCCAAAGTACACCAATACGTACAGTTTTATCACCGTCAGACTTATTTATGACATCAACACCGTAGCAACCAGTAGAATAATATTCATATACAACCCATTCACTCAGACTCTTTAATCTACTTGAACTATTATTTAAACTAAAGCCTTTGGAATTTGGGGGAATGGAAACATCTTTTATTTCAATTGAGATATCTGGAGTACTCGCCTTAGACTCATCATCTTTGGGCATTTTGCCAAGAACATTGTTCTGTGTCACGGAGGGTATCAAATTTATACTTAATGTGTTCTGATTAAATTGCTCAAAAATATCTTGATTATCAGAACAAATCGTCAATAACACCTTGCCAGTTTTATTATCATCGAAAACCCATAAATCCTTTGAGAATTTATATGCATGAATACTGGATTCTTCAAGAATCGTTGGTTGTTTCTCGTTATTGCACGAAAAAAAGCTAATAGTTAATAAAATAAGTACTAATTTTTTCATGATTTTAAATTTTTAGTTATATCAAATGATGCCCGGTAAGATCAAGAACAAATAATAAAATGAGGATTCTTAGACTGAAGATACTTTGGGTAAATTATAATAGTATCCAAGTTACTGTATGAGTACCTGGGATAGCTTGAATTTCCACTCGGACTCGCATTTTATAAAATGGATCTGTGTATCCTGGGGTAGATTGACAGTAACTTGGATAAATTTTAAGCGTTGCAGTTAAAATATTATCATAAAACCATTGGTTTGGAGTCCACAAAACACCTATTCTAACATATATTTGTCCACCATTGTTACCAAGAGTAACCCGAGCTCCAGCGTAACCATCTGCGTAGTATTCATAATAATCGTACTCGGTATTTAGTGCCTTTAGGCGTGAAGGATTATTAGTTAAGTTAAATCCTTTGGCACCTTTTGGTAATAAGACATCGACAATTTCAATTTTAATTCCAGGAATTGAGTTATCGCTAAATTCTTCAGGTTCATTATTGAAATTCATTATTTCGGGGAGCTCATAGAGAACTGAAAGTTTAAAATTATCTTCAGTTAATAGATCCATTAATTCCTCTTGATCAAAAGAAGCAATAAGAGATACTTTGGAATCATTGTTTTCACTAGTTATGGTAAGTTTCTTTTCCAATTGATATTTGTGTTCAGGTACCTGTTTTTTTCCTGGGTCATCATAGTTGCTTGAACACGAAATGGCGGAAAACACTACAAAGGCTAAGAGAAGTAAGTTTTTCATGTCTTTTTGTTTTAATGTTTTTAAGGATTACCTATTTGTATTAAGGTTAATAAAAAATAAAAATATAGCAGTCTTGGCCATTCCCTTCAGAAAGCATTCTCTTTTTACATTATTCTCCATTTCCTATATCGTTGACTATCTGCAATTTACCCCCCCCCAATATTTTATTTTGAAGAGAGTTTTCTGAAATGCGAATTTTTGCCTGAAAACACCATGGGATACACCTACCTCTGGGTTAAGAACCTGATCTCTTATCTTTTATAAAGAACCCAAACGGTACAAATTCAGGGGACCAGTCAGGTTTATACGACTCTGACCAAGTAAAATCCAGGAGGATCCCAGCCAAGCCTAACCTCATTTATCCGGGTATGTGATTGTATGGAGCTTTGCCCGGGTATGGTTACCCAGCTTGCATGCTGGGTTAACAAGGGAATGATCACTTATCAGCAGGCCCTCAACATGCTCTTACATTGGGAAAAGTATGAACATTTATTTGACGGATTTCAATTTGGGGTAATCAAGCTGCTTGAGAAAGATCATAAAACAATTTAATGGCGAAGAGGGAGATTAATCCTGGCCCGTCACTCGTCACTTGTCACTTGTCTCGATAAATGGACGCAAATATGCGTCCCTACAACGATTTTCTTCCGCGTCACGCTTCACGCATCACGCGTTACGTCCTTACAAATTCCTCCTCACCAAAATCGCCCGGGTTATCATATAAAAAATCAGTCCATACCCGAGTGCCAGCAAAAGGTTGGCCCACAACGGAAGTGTCATGGCCATATCCTTAAAAACTGTATTGGTCTTAATCATCTCGGCTATCGCGATATCCGGCATGGGAGTCAGCCGGGTAATCACCTGGGAGAAAACATCCTGAAAGGTAAATCCGGATGAATAAATCAATCCGAAAATCAGGCCGAAGACTAAAACCATTATGGTGTTTACCAGCACTCATGCAGTCCAACCAGTTTGATCACCCGCTGGATGTCTTTTTCATCTATGCCTTTAATGCGGCAAACTATTTTGAGGTTTTGCTCCAGGCTGAGGTAAGGGTAAAAGTTCGGCGTCTCTATCAGGGCGCCGATTCGCCGGTTGGCTGTCGGTTTCTAAAATGATCATGGAAAAAGATTTGCTGGTTTAGTTACCCATTTCAGAGATAAACTTGATCCGGATCAGGCGGATATCCTCTTCGGTAAACTCATTTTCCCCGAGTTCCTGCAAAGCATCTTCTACGGATTCCGATTCAGCTTCCTCCTTAAAATAGGTATAGATGGTATCCTGATGATCCTCATCCATCATCTCATTGATGAAATAGTCGATATTCAGTTTGGTACCGCTGTTAACAATGGACTCTATTTCCTTAAGCAATTCATTCATCTCCAAACCTTTAGATTCAGCTATCACGTCAAGTGGCACCTTCCGGTCGATACTCTGGATAACGGAAACCTTAAGGCTGGACTTATTAACGATGGAACGTACAACGAGATCCTGCGGCCTTAATATCTCCTTCTCTTCCACGAATTTACGGATCAGATCAACGAACTCTATACCATATCGTTGCGCCTTGCCCAGGCCCACACCTGTCATATTAGCCAGTTCTTCCACCCGGATGGGGTAGTAAATAGCCATATCCTCCAGTGAAGGATCCTGGAAAATAACAAACGGAGGGAGGTTGTGCTTTTTAGCAATTGTCTTTCTCAGGTCTTTCAGCAAACTGAACAATTCGGGGTCCACTGCCCCGGAACCACCGCCGCGTGGTGCTTTCTGTTCGTCTGATTCGTCGTAGTTCTGGTCCTCTGTCAGCATAAACGATACCGGATTATCAAGAAACTCTCTGCCCGTGTCGGTAATCCTCAGCGTACCATAATTATCAATATCTTTTTCAAGCATTTGAGCAATAAGGGCTTGCCTCAGAACGGCAACCCAGAACCTCTCATCTTTGTCTTTTCCCTGTCCAAAAATTTCCAGATGATGATGCTTGTAAGTCCGGATAGCTGAATTGACCTGACCCGTCAACACCTTAGCAACATGCTCGGGTTTAAACTTTTCCCGTACTTCCAAAACGGCATCCAGAGCCAAAGCGACATAATCTCTTCCCTCGATCTGCGTTTTCGGGTTCAGGCAGTTATCGCAATTTTCGCAATTATCCTGATGGTACTCTTCCCCGAAATAGTGGAGCAACTGTCGCCTGCGGCAGATGGAAGATTCAGCATATGAGGAGGTTTCGTGCAGCAGCTGGCGGCCGATCTCCTGTTCGGCCACTGGTTTTCCCTGCATGAATTTCTCCAGTTTTTGGATATCCTTGTAGCTATAAAAAGTAATGCAGTTCCCTTCTCCGCCATCCCGACCGGCCCGGCCGGTTTCCTGGTAGTAGCCCTCGAGGCTTTTGGGGATATCGTAATGAAGCACATATCTGACATCCGGCTTGTCGATCCCCATACCAAAAGCGATGGTAGCAACAATCACTTCAACTTCCTCCATCAGGAATTTATCCTGATTTCCGGCCCGGGTTGTGCCATCCAGGCCTGCATGATAAGGCAGTGCCTTTATTCCGTTAACCACCAACGTTTCAGCAAGATCCTCCACCTGCTTCCGGCTGAGGCAATAGATGATACCTGATTTGCCAGCGTTTTCTTTGATAAATTTGATGATCTGCTTTTCGGGATCCACCTTCTGGCGGATTTCATAATAGAGATTCGGCCGGTTGAAGGAGGATTTAAATACATCTGCCTCAAGAATTCCCAGGTTTTTCTGAATGTCGTTCTGGACTTTCGGTGTGGCGGTTGCAGTAAGTGCCATGATGGGTGCACGGCTGATCTGTTCAATGATCGGACGGATGCGCCGGTACTCCGGCCTGAAATCATGTCCCCATTCCGAAATACAATGAGCCTCATCGATGGCATAAAAGGATATCGTTTCGCCCGCGAGGAACTCAGTATAATCAAGCTTATTAAGAGATTCCGGGGCTACGTAAAGCAACTTGGTTTTATGGGATTTCACATCCTCCAGAACGCGGTTGATCTGAACTTTGGTGAGGGAAGAATTCAAAAAATGAGCGATGCCGTCTTCCATGCTGAAAGCCCGCATGGAATCGACCTGGTTTTTCATCAGTGCAATCAAAGGTGATATCACGATAGCCGTACCCTTCATCACCATGGCGGGGAGCTGATAGCATAGCGACTTGCCGCCGCCTGTAGGCATCAGGACAAATGAGTCCCGGCCGGTAAGAACATTCCGCATCACCCCTTCCTGATTGTCCTTAAATGTGTCAAAACCAAAATAAGTTTTTAATATCTCGTGTAACCTCTCAGTATCTGCAATCATCCTTTAAATAATTAGGCCAAATCTACGTTATATGTTACAGAAACCGGTTGTCAAAGTTGATCCCCCGGGTGAATTTTCTTATTACTACTTTTGTAGATTAAATTTACAAAATTTTAATATCCAAAATTCAAACGTAAAAAAGTAATGATGATTGCCACATCAGAAATATTATCTCTAGCTAAAGAAACACTAATAATTGAAGGTCAGGCCATTATTGATATTTCTGATCACATCAGTGAATCTTTTCCCCGTATGGTTGAAAAGATTTATACTTCAAAAGGCCGTTTGATTTTGACCGGAGTTGGAAAAAGTGCCCACATTGCCCAAAAAATATCTTCCACTCTTAACTCGGTCGGAACACCTTCGGTATTTATGCACGCAACAGATGCGATCCATGGAGATCTGGGGGTAATAGGAACATCTGACCTCGTCCTTATTATTTCAAAATCCGGTAACACCAGCGAGATCAAAACATTGGTTCCATTAATCCGGGCTATGGGTAATCCAATATTAGCCTTGGTTTCAGACGCCGACTCTTACCTTGAAAATCAATCTGAGATCACGGTTCGGGTTCCGATACTGCGTGAAGCCTGCCCAAATAACCTCGCTCCAACCACCAGCACCACTGTTCAATTGGCCATGGGCGATGCCCTGGCGATGGTTCTGCTTAAACTTAATGAATTCTCCAGTAAAGATTTTGCCAGACTGCATCCGGGAGGATTACTCGGCAAACGATTAAACATTACCGTGTCGGATCTTTTTCCCCGCAACGCCCGTCCACAGGTTCTCGCAACGGATCCGGTCAGGAAAGTGATCATCGAGATCTCTTCTAAAAGATTGGGCGCCACTGCTGTATTGGATCCCGCCGGCAAGATCACCGGCATCGTTACCGATGGTGATTTGCGCCGCATGATGGAAAAATTTGAAGATTTCCGGCAGCTGACTGCCGGTGATATCATGTCAATAAACCCGAAACAAATTTCCCCCGATGAGTTTGCCGTAAGTGCTCTTGAAACCATGCGCACCAATAGTATCACCCAACTTCTGGTGGTCAGGGATGACGAATATCTGGGTGTAATACATATTCATGACATTCTGAGGGAAGGAATCATTTAAGCTCCTATGAAATTATTTACCCAAAACCTGGTCAAAAAATACCGGCAGCGTACCGTGGTTAATCTCGTGTCCGTTGAGGTAGAACAGGGAGAGATTGTTGGATTACTCGGACCGAACGGTGCCGGAAAAACCACAACTTTTTACATGATCGTGGGACTTATCCGGCCTAATAGCGGGCAGATATTCCTGGATGACAAGGATATTACTTTCGAACCTGTTTATAAGCGGGCTCGCAGCGGAATTGGATACCTGGCCCAGGAACCCTCCATATTCCGTAACATGACGGTTGAGGATAATATATATTCTGTTCTGGAAATGACCACCATCCCGAAACCGGAACAGGTGGAACGGGCCGAAGGTCTCATTCTCGAGTTCGGATTGGGTAAGATCCGCCGGAACAAGGGTATCCAGCTGAGCGGGGGTGAACGGAGGCGGACAGAAATCGCCCGGGCTCTGGCACTGAAACCCCAGTTTATCCTGCTCGATGAACCTTTCGCCGGGATCGATCCCATCGCCGTGGAGGACATACAAGCGATCGTTTCTCAGCTGAAAAAGAAAAATATCGGGGTTATCATCACCGACCATAACGTCCATGAAACTTTATCTATCACCGACCGGGCATATCTTCTGTTCGAAGGGAGCATCCTGAAATCGGGCACTGCCGAAGAACTATCTCAGGATGAACAGGTAAGAAAACTTTACCTTGGACAAAACTTCGAACTGAGAAGGTAGATCCGCTAAACAGGTATGTATCTGTCGTTTTTCAAAAAAACACTATCTTTGCCCCACTTTTGCGGGTGTGTCGTAATTGGTAGCCGAGCCAGACTTAGGATCTGGTGCCGAAAGGCGTGAGGGTTCGAGTCCCCCCATCCGCACTCTCATTTTTACTTATCGTTTAGTTACAGTTGAATATGAATATTAGCAGAGAGAATCCCGATGATCTGAATGCCGTGATCCGGATCGGAATTGAACCGGTTGATTACCAGCCGAAAGTTGATGCCGCACTGTCAGAATACCGCAAAAAAGCACGTTTTGATGGTTTCAGGCCAGGAAAAGTTCCGCCATCACTGGTTAAAAAAATATATGGCAAATCTATCCAGGCTGAAGAAATTCAACGCCTGCTTTCTTACACTCTTAATAACTATATCCAGGACAATAAGCTAAAAGTACTGGGCGAACCACTCCCGAATGTAAATAGCCCCCAAATAAATTGGGATAATCAGGAATCATTTGAATTTCATTTCGATATTGCAATGGCACCCGACATCGAACTGAAAATCAGTGAAAATGACAAGATCAACGATTACAGGATTATCATCACCCCTGAAATGATCGATAAGCAGATCGGGGATTACTCACGTCGGTTCGGTTCACTGCAGCCCACTGACACAATATCTGAAGAGGATGTGGTAACGGGCGATTTGTGCGAACTGAGTGATCACGATCATGAGCACACTCATGAGCACGACCATGACCATGAGGACGACCATGACCATCATCATCCGGTTCATTCGCACGGAGCCTTGGTTTATATCAAAACTATTGGTGACGAGGCAGTTAAAAACCAATTCCTGGGCTCCAGAGTTGGCGACAAACTGATCTTTAATCCAAATGTCGCTTTCCCTAATGAAACCGACCGTGCCAGCCTTTTGAAAGTCAGCAGGGAGGAACTGGGTGAAATCAATACTGATTTCGAATTCACCATAAACGAAGTATCCCGCTTTACTACTGCAGAAATCGACCAGGAATTGTTCGATAAGGCCTTTGGTGAAGGCACTATTGACTCTATTGAAGCTTTCCGCGAACGTATTGAGGAGGATCTGGAACGCCAGGTTTCGCGTGAAAGTCAGTATAAATTTCACCTCGATGCGAAGGAAAAACTCATGGCAGATACTTTTGTGCCTCTGCCCGAGGAGTTTCTTAAAAGATGGATGCTTTTGACATCCAAAAATGAGAACCTGACCCGTGAGCAGCTGGAAAAAGATTTCCCTGCATTTGTTGTCGACCTGAAATGGAGGATGATTAAAAATACAATCATCGGCGATCAGAAACTCGAATCCACCGATGAGGAAATCCGTGAGCAGGCAATCTGGGCCGCACAATCCCGCTATTTTCAATATGGCCTCTATGACACACCGGAAGAACAACTTTTCCGGCTGGCCGATGTTCTATTGAAAAATGAAGAAGAAAAAACCCGGATAGCCGATGTTATTCTCGAAAATAAAGTCATCGAATACGTTAAAACCTTGTTCGGGCTTGAAGAACAAAACATTAGTCTGGAAGAATTTAATAAACTGATGGATGAAAACAAAAGATGAATTCAGGAAATATGCCGTCGGACACCTCGGCATAAGCAGTCTGAACCTGGAGAAATACCAGTCATTATATAATTATTACGTCTCCCCTACCATTATTGAGGAGCGTCAGCTGAATGTCGCGCAAATGGATGTTTTTTCGCGGCTGATGATGGACAGGATCATTTTCCTGGGTACCCCGATTGACGATGATGTGGCCAATATTATCCAGGGACAGTTGCTGTTCCTTGAATCGGCCGACCCGAAGAAGGACATTATTATCTATTTCAACACCCCGGGCGGGATGGTTCATTCAGGCCTTGGTATTTATGATACCATGCAATACATTAATCCGGATATCATTACGATTTGTACCGGAATGGCTGCATCCATGGGAGCAGTCCTGCTTGCCGGCGGTGCCAAAGGAAAACGCTCAGCCCTTAAACACTCGCGGATCATGATACACCAGCCGCTAGGCGGAGCGCAGGGACAGGCATCTGATATCGAGATCCAGGTTAGAGAGCTCCAGAAGCTGAAAAAGGAATTGTACGATATCCTCGCCTTCCACACTGGCAAACCGTACAAAAAAATCGAAAAGGATTCCGACCGGAATTTCTGGATGACTTCTGAAGAAGCCAAGGAATATGGTATGATTGACGAGGTTATGGTTCGAACCCCTAAAAAATAAACCGTGCCACGACCAACATCAGGAAAAACGGATACGTGTTCCTTTTGCGGAAGGACAAAGGAAGAGGTAAATCTCTTAATCGCCGGCGTTTCAGGCCACATCTGTGATGCCTGCATCGATCAGGCCTATACCATTATTAAGGAAGAACTGAAACCTGTCCAAAAGCCATTCGATATCGGAGACATCGAAGTTAAGACCCCGGTTCAGATTAAGCAATTTCTTGATCAATATGTAATCGGACAGGAAGATGCCAAGAAGGTTCTTTCTGTTGCGGTCTACAATCATTATAAGAGATTAGGACAGATGGATACCCGCAACGAGGTTGAGATTGAAAAATCAAACATTATTCTTGTTGGCGAAACCGGCACAGGTAAAACACTTTTGGCCAAAACGATAGCCAAAATGCTTCATGTTCCCTTCACGATTGTCGATGCAACCGTACTCACAGAAGCCGGTTATGTTGGGGAGGACATCGAAAGCCTGCTCACAAGGCTGCTGCAGGTCGCTGATTATGATGTGAAAGCCGCTGAACGGGGCATTGTTTTTATTGATGAGATTGATAAAATCGCACGGAAAAGTGATAACCCTTCCATTACCCGGGATGTTTCGGGTGAAGGTGTTCAGCAAGGACTCCTTAAGCTGCTCGAAGGATCAATAGTGAACGTTCCTCCGCAAGGCGGGCGCAAGCATCCTGAACAGAAAATGATTCCGGTGGATACAAAAAATATCCTGTTTATTGCCGGAGGCGCCTTCGATGGGATCGAACGAAAAATCGCCCAGAGATTAAATACGAAAGTGATTGGTTACGGAGCTCAGAAAAAAGCCGATGAGATCGATCGCAATAACCTGATTCAGTACATTGCGCCACAGGATCTTAAAGCATTCGGGATGATCCCGGAAATTGTTGGCCGGCTCCCGGTGATTGCACACCTCAATCCCCTCGATCGTGATGCGTTGCGCCAGATCCTGACGGAACCCAAGAATTCGATTATTAAACAGTATGTTAAATTATTCCAGATGGATCATGTCAAAATAACCTTTGATCCCGAAGTTCTGGACTACATTGTTACACTGGCTATCGAATTCAAACTGGGGGCCCGTGGATTACGGTCCATCTGTGAATCCATCATGATCGATGTGATGTACGAAAATCCATCTGATAAACAGTCAAACATCCGGATCACGAAAAATCTGGCCGAGCAAAAGATATCGAAAATTACGGCTAACCGCCTGAAAGCCGGTTAGCTGATCCTTTCAAATATCAGGAAAGTATATCCGGGTTCATCTTTCAGGTGCTCTTCGCGATAAGTTTCCTTCCATTCCCTGGTATCCAGTTTCGGAAACCACACATCCGCATCAAACTCCCTGTCAACCACGGTCAGATAAACCTTTTGTGCTAACGGTAAAAATTGCCTGTACACCATTCCGCCGCCGATAATGAAATTTTCCCCGTCAGCATCCATCTGATTAACAGCTGCTTCGATTGAGCCGACACAAATGGCGCCCGGAAAACAATCGAGGGGATCATCGGTTATCACCACATTTTTACGGCCCGGCAGCGGCTTAACCGGAAGCGCCTCCCAGGTTCTCTTACCCATCACCACCGGATGGCCGGCCGTATGTTTCTTAAACCATCGGAAATCCTCCGGAATATGCCAGAGTAACTGGTTATTCAAACCAATTGCCCAATTCCGGGCCACGGCTACTATAATGGATATGGGTTTACCCGAAGCTATGCTCATGCTGATATCTCGGCTTTTATATGTGGATCGGGGTTATAACCGATCAATTCAAAATCGCTGAACTCAAAATCCAACACCCGTGACTTATCTGGGTTCAGCTTTAGGATTGGAAGCAATTTAGGCTCACGGACCAGCTGTGTCCGCGCCTGCTCAACATGGTTCAGATAAAGGTGCGCATCCCCGAGAGTATGAATGAACTCAAACGGGACCAGTCCGGTTTCACGGGCAACCATCATCAGTAAAATGCTGTATGATGCAATATTAAAGGGCACCCCCAGGAAAATATCAGCACTCCGCTGATACAGCTGGCAGGAAAGCTTTCCATTGGCCACATAAAACTGGAACAGGATGTGGCAGGGAGGCAGGTTCATATTACCGAGATCGGCTACGTTCCAGGCGCTCACAATGTGCCGCCTGGAATTAGGGTTCCCTCGGATGGACTGGATCACGCGGGTGATCTGGTCGGTCGTTTCGCCATGATAGCCTGGCCACGATCTCCATTGATATCCGTAAATATGCCCAAGCTCACCTTCCATATCCGCCCATTCATTCCAGATCTTTACCCCATTGTCAGTCAGGTATTTGGTGTTGGTATCCCCTCGAAGGAACCATAACAATTCATATATAATTGATTTCAAATGCAGTTTTTTAGTGGTTAGCAAAGGAAATCCATCCTCCAGATTGAAACGCATCTGATATCCGAAGGTACTGAGCGTTCCTGTTCCCGTGCGGTCATCCTTCCGGATCCCGTTTTTTAAGGTATAGTCGAGCAGTGTAAGGTATTGCTTCATAATCAATCGTTTAAAACTTATCCTACAATCATGCCTACAATTGTGGCGGAGAGTAAGGAAGCCAAAGTGCCTCCCAGCAGGGCTCTCATCCCAAGCTCCGATAGCCATTTCCGCTTTCCCGGAGCCAATAAACCGATGCCGCCGATCTGCATCCCCACCGAGGCAAAGTTGGCAAATCCGCATAACATATAAGTAGCCATAATGATCGACTTATCCTGAAAAAAAGCACCGGCATTCTTCAGGGATGCGAGGCTAATATAACCCACAAACTCATTGGTAACCAGCTTTTCGCCGGCCAGTTGGCCAACCAGTGCCATGTCCTGCGGACAAACCCCGATCAACCACATCACCGGTGAAAAGAGATAGCCCAGCATGAACTGCAGACTAAGATTCTGGTAACGGCCGGCAGTTATATCATTGACCCAGAGATTCAGATGCGTCCATGATCCTATCGCAATGAATACAAAGTTAATCATGGCAATAAAAGCCAGAAAGACCAACAGCATTGCAGCAACACCGGCGGCCATCTTCAGTCCCTGATAAGTCCCTTTTGCAATGGAATCCAATACATTGTCGCCGAAGGTCTTTTTATCAAAATGGAGCTCTTTATTAATAGCCTCATTCTGAGGATATAATATTTTGGCTATAATTACAGCGCCAGGTGCCGCCATTACAGAAGCAGCCAGCAAATGTTTGGCAAACAGCAATCGCTGCACCGGATCATCCCCGCCTAAAAAACCAATATAGACCGCCATTACGCCTCCCGCTATAGTTGCCATCCCGGCTACCATCACCAGCAGAATTTCCGAACGATTCATTTTTTCTAAATAGCCCTTAACCATCAGCGGAGCTTCTATCTGGCCCAGAAAGATATTCCCGGCAACAGTCAGACTCTCGGCTCCCGAAATCCTGAATGCTTTCGATAAAAGCCAGGCCAATAACCGGACAACTTTCTGAATTATCCCGAGGTAAAAAAGCAAACTGGTTAATGCTGAGAAGAATACAATGGTTGGCAATATCTGGAAAGCGAAAATTGAGCCGAATTTATTGACATCCAGAAGGGAACCGAACAGGAATTGGGAGCCTGACCGGGAAAAATCCAGTACTGTAACAAACATCTTCCCGGCAATTTCAAAAAACAACTGTACCGGCCTGACCATCAGCACACCAATGGCCAGTAATAATTGAATACCCAGACCACTCAAAACTACTTTCCAGGATATACCTTTCCGGTTGGCACTAAAAATCCAGGCAATAAAGATCAATGATCCAAGCCCCAAAAATCCACGGACCATGCTAACGAACTTAATATGAGGATCATCGTTAACCTTTTTTAACCGCTGGACCGACTGGGCGGTTTCCTGAACAGTAATGTTCTTGTCATCCCCGCGAAGGCGGGGACCTCTTGACGCTGCACTGAGTTCTGTCTTGTCATCCCCGCGAAGGCGGGGACGGGGACTTTTTGCCTGTCCTAGCAGGGCTCCAATGAAAATCATTGCTGTTAAAGCCAGTAAAAGATACCATATCCTTTTCATAAGGGGGTTATCCTTCGATGTCCTGCCGGCGCTGCAATTCATCACGGATCTGTGAAGCGGTTTCATAATCCTCGTTGGCTATAGCCTGTGCAAGCAACTCCTCCAGTTCTGACAGTGGTTTAGATTCAATGGGGTCCTCGTCGGCAGGCAATTCCTCTTCCATATGTATCTTGGCTTCGGCTTTCTCTTCCAGAATAATTCCCGCTTTTTCGAGAATTTCAACAGTTGTATAAATCGGACATTTGAAACGCAGGGCCAGGGCCACCGCATCCGATGTACGCGAGTCGATCCTGACGGTTTCATCATCATGAAAAAAGACTAATTCAGAGTAAAAAATGCCTTCTTCCAGTTTATTAATCAGTACCTCTTTCAGATCTACGCCATAGGCTCTCGAAAAGCTCAGAAACAGATCGTGCGTTAATGGACGAGGAGGCTTAAGTTCTTCCAGATGAAGGGCAATAGCCTGAGCTTCAAAAGCTCCAATCATGATTGGAATTCTCTTTTTGCCTGACTCCTCTGCCAGAACCAAAGCGTAACTACCAGTCTGCGTCTGACTGAACGTCAGGCCCATAACCCGCAATTTCACCTTATTACCCATGTTTCATGATTTTCCGTAAATGTATCAAATAAATATAAACATGGCGGCTTTGCATAATAGGAATATGTTTTCTACCTTTGCAGACCCAAATGATATCTGTAATTTTTATTTATTCGTCATGTACGCAATAGTTGACATAGCCGGACAGCAGTTTAAGGTGGTTAAAGAACAGAAGGTTTACGTTCACAGGTTGGACGCAGAGGAAGGAACTGACATGGAGTTTGCAAAGGTTTTGCTCATCGATAATGAAGGCAAGGTTCAGGTCGGAAATCCGGTTGTTGAAGGCGCCAAAATCGCAGCAAAAGTTCTTACGCATTTAAGGGGTGATAAGGTTCTCGTTTTCAAAAAGAAACGCAGAAAAGGTTATCAGAAACTGAACGGTCATCGTCAGAATTTCACCCAAATTCAAATACAGGACATTATTCTTGGTTAATCAATAACACTCAGGATTATGGCACACAAGAAAGCATCAGGTAGCTCCCGAAACGGACGTGAATCAGAAAGCAAGCGGCTGGGAGTAAAAATTTTCGGTGGACAAGTGGCTAAAGCCGGTAATATTCTGGTTCGCCAGCGCGGAACCCAACACCATCCGGGCCTTAACGTAGGAATTGGCAGAGACCATACCTTGTTTGCCCTTGAAGATGGTACAGTTACGTTTCAACGCAAGAAAAACGATCGCTCATACGTTTCAGTTCTTCCGGAATCGAACGAATAAGCGTTACCCGTCTTAACCAGGAATCTCCTGAATTATCCCAGTAACGGTATAGTTCAGGAGATTTCTTATTTTAGAACCTGCTTAATCTACCATATATGCTTCCCCTAAAACTCATCCAGGAACAAGGTGATTTTATCATCGAAAGACTGAAAATCAAGAACTTTGATGCAACTCAGATCATTAGCCGCATCCTTTCAACCGACGAAAAACGACGTGCACTTCAAACCCGGATCGACATCCAGTTGGCGGATCTGAATAATTTGGCCAGGCAAATCGGTCAACTTTATAAAGAAGGTAAAAGCCAGGAGGCTGAAGCTGCCAAAAACCAGACTTTTGAAATCAAAGAACAGAACCGGGTTCTTAAGGAGGAACATGCCGCAATCGAGCTGCAACTGCAGGAGATGGTTGTTCAATTGCCTAACCTTCCCCATGAACTGGTGCCGGCGGGAAAAACAGCCGACGATAATCAGTTAATCCGTACCGGGGGAATCATCCCCGAGCCGGATATTAACAGAAAACCGCACTGGGACCTACTCGCTGGATCGGGATTGATTGATTTTGAGCTTGGCGTGAAACTTACCGGTGCCGGATTCCCTGTATATCAAAGGGAAGCAGCCCGCCTGCAACGCGCGTTGATTAACTTTTTCCTCGACCAGGGCCTCAAGGCAGGATTCACCGAAGTGCAGCCCCCCATTATGGTAAATGAAGATTCAGCTTATGGTACCGGCCAGCTTCCCGATAAAGAAGCCCAGATGTATCGCTCTGAAGCGGATGGATTATACCTGATTCCGACTGCTGAAGTCCCGGTAACCAATATCTTCCGTGATGAAATCCTCTCTGCCGATCAGTTACCCGTTAAGTATATGGCCTATACACCCTGTTTCCGCCGCGAAGCAGGATCCTGGGGCAGCCATGTCCGCGGACTGAACCGTTTGCATCAGTTCGACAAAGTCGAAATCGTGCAGGTGCGCCATCCGGATAATTCCTATGCCGGCCTTGATGAGATGGTCGCCTATGTGGAATCATTGGTCAATCTGCTTGAACTCCCTTACCGGATCATCCGCCTCTGCGGGGGCGACATGGGCTTTACCTCAGCCATGACCTATGACTTCGAAGTCTTTGCAGCGGGACAAGGCCGCTGGCTCGAAGTTTCATCTGTCTCAAACTTTGAGTCATTCCAGGCTAACCGGTTGAAATTACGGTTCCGGGATAAAGGCGACAAACGTACACAGATGGCTCATACGCTCAACGGAAGCGCTCTGGCTCTGCCCAGAATCGTAGCAGGTCTGCTCGAGAATAACCAGCGTGGCAACGAAATATTTATCCCTGAAATACTTCATCCCTATACCGGTTTCGACCGTATTCGGTTATGAAACTCTTCCTCACCGGATTCATTCTGATTCTTGGACTTCAGTCGGCGTTATCTCAGGACAATACTTCCCGGCTGGCCTGGGAATATTACAATGAACGCGATTATGAGAAGGCTGCGCCGCTGTTTTTACGCATGTATGAGGAGAACAATGTTTCAACTTATCTCCATTATTACGTCAACTGTCTGATCGAAACCCGCGATTACGATAACGCACTTAAAGCGGTAAAGAAGGCAATCAGGCAATCCAGGGAGGTCAACCTGTATGTCGAACTCGGATACGTTTATGAAGTGTCGGGTGATAGCAAGAAAGCTGAAGAGTCATACCGAGAACCGCTTAAGGACTTTCCTAAGACGGTTGCCGGAATCATAAACCTCGGAAACGTCTATTCCTCCTACGCTAAATACCAGTATTCCGAGATGGTTTATGAACTCGGCCGCAAGATTCTGGGAAATCCGGGCGAATTCAGAATGGAACTGGCCAATGTCTATTATGCGGAACGGCGGTTCCCTGAAATGCTGGAAGAGTATTACAACCTGATCCTCGCCGACCCTAAATATGTTCCTACAATCCAGGCCATGATCCAAAACGCATTGACCAACGATGTGGATCAGACCCTGCTTCAGCTGACCAGAGATAAAACCTATGCCTTCATACAGCAATGGCCGGGAATTCCCACCTTCTATGAGATGCTGATCTGGGTTTTATCCGAGGAGAAAAAATTCGCGGAAGCCGTTGAACAAACCATTGCAATGGATCGCCGGAACCAGGCATCACCGGATAAAGTACTTCAGATCGCCCGCATTTCATTCGACGCCGGCGACCGGGATGCCGCCATCTCTGCCTATCTTTACCTGATCGGGAGAGGTCCTGCCGGTCCAAACCGCCAGGCCATTTATAACCTGGCGAGGATCGAATATCTGATGACATTGTCCGATAAATTGAAGAGCGCCCCTGGCACTCAACCCGGCGAATGGAGCAAACTTGCTGAAGATTTCCGCAAAACCATTACTGATCTTGGAAAGGAGAGCGTTTCAGATCCCATTTACATTGAGCTTGCGCATATACAGGCCTTTGAGCTGGAAGACTACACGCTGGCCTTAAAAACAATCGAAGAGGCTTTGGCTCTCCCCGGAAAACCTCCGCTGTACCGCACCGATTGCCTTCTTGAAAAAGCAGATATTCTTCTGAGTTCAGGGGATCCCTGGGAAGCTTCATTGGTTTACAGCATGATAGATATGGAAAACCCTGATAACCCTGAAGGATCTGCTGCCCGTTATAGAAAAGCCCAGCTCTCCTGGTTTACCGGAAATTATAAATGGGCTCTTGCACAACTCGATATCCTGAAAGGAAGCACTTCAAAACCCGATGCCAACGATGCTTTGGAATTATCTATCCTGATCAGGGAGAACATTTCCGATACAGATTCAACGCAATCAACCCTCCTGAAATTGGCAAGTGCCGACTACCTGATATTCCGACATAAGAACGATGAAGCATTGCCCATTCTTGATTCCATTATCAATGGATCACCCGACGATCCGGCAACAGATGATTGCCTGTATAAAAAAGCCCATATCCTGATTGAGAAAAACGAGCTGAATCAGGGAATGGATATCCTCAACAGAATCATCGATAATTACCGTTATGAGTATTGGGGGCACAAGGCATTGTTTGAACTGGCCTGCATCTATCAGGACCAACTCAAAGATCCTGCAACAGCAATTTCACTTTTTGAAGAGTTCATCCGGGATTTTACCACCAGTTTTTATTTCCTTGATGCCAGGGACAGGCTGAAAGCCTTGAAATCCAAATCGAAAGGATGAAGCAGCGGTCCATATACCTGTTCGCATTAACAGCGATTCTCCTCTGGTCAACCGCAGGAACTGCCTTCAAGCTGGCTCTCCGTGGAATGGATTTAATACAACTTTTATTTATTGCATCAACGGTAGCCTGGATATTCCTGCTGGCGGTGCTGATTATCCGGAAACAAACCGATGAACTCCGGAGGAACACACCAAAAACCCTGATGCGCTCAGCCTTTGGCGGATTTCTGAATCCATTTCTCTATTATATGATCCTTCTGAATGCATATAATGTTCTTCCTGCCCAAATCGCAGGACCGTTAAACTATACCTGGCCCGTGATGCTGGTGCTGTTGTCCGTCCCTTTCCTCCATCAAAAGCTCAAGCCAATTGAATTTGCTGCTATCCTGATTAGTTTTATTGGAGTTGTTATCATAAGCTCCCAGGGCCGGAATATTTTCACCACCCCGGTTAATGAACCGGTCGGTGTAATTCTTGCGCTGGCTAGTTCCATTATATGGGCGTCCTTCTGGATTTTCAATGTAAAAGATACACGTCCTGAGATCATTAAAATCACGCTGAACTTCTTTTTTGGCAGTACTTTTACCGGGATCGCCCTTTTGATCTCACCCAAACCAGTAACCTGGAACCTATCGGTTATACCCGCCGTTTATGTAGGGCTTACTGAGATGGCAATTGCTTTTGTCTGTTGGCTGACTGCCCTCGAAAACACTAAAAACAACGCCAGGATCAGTAACCTGGTGTTTATTTCGCCGTTCATTTCCTTGTTCTTCATACATTTAATCCTCGGGGAAAAAATATACTGGACTACACCGGCCGGACTGGTCTTTATTGTCGGCGGAATTCTGATCCAGCAACTCCTCCCGGTAACAATAGAGAAAAAATGAGCCAGGACCACATAATTCTAGGGATTGATCCGGGAACAGTAGTTCTCGGGTATGGACTGATCAGGATTTCGGGCAAACAGCTGTCTCTGATAGAGATGGGCGTTTTAAGATTGCAGAAGATTCCGGATCCCTTCGCACGGCTGGGTAAAATATTTGAGCGAATCAATGCCCTGATCATCGAATTTACTCCCGATGAGGTTGCCATAGAGGCACCTTTCTTTGGTAAAAACGTACAATCGATGCTCAAACTCGGGCGAGCGCAGGGGGTAGCCCTTGCCCCGGCCTTTAACAGGGGAATTCCGGTTTTTGAATATTCTCCAAGGAAAATTAAGCAATCCATTACAGGCAATGGGAATGCTTCAAAAGAGCAAGTGGCAATGATGGTCCGGAATATCCTGAAATTCGTTGAGGTTCCTGAATATATGGATGCCACAGATGGAATAGCTGCAGCGTTGTGCCATTATTTCCAGACAAACCGTCCAACCTCAGCACCCGGTGTGAAATCCTGGGAAGAGTATATCCGGAAAAACCCGGACAGGGTTCGTTAAAACCCTGCCCGAATCCTTTCCGTAATATCTAAAAATTCTTCCGGCGATATTTTCAGCTTTGGCTGTTTGAAATCAATATCGTAAACACCATTGATGGGCACCAGATGGACATGTGCATGAGGCACTTCCAATCCGATAACTGCAACACCAACACGTTTACATGGCATAACCTTCCCTATCGCCAATGCAACCTTCCGGGCGAATACCATTAATGCTGCCAGTTCTTCTTCTGATAGATCGAAAAGATAGTCTACCTCCCTTTTCGGAATAACCAGTGTATGTCCTTTGGCCAGCGGGTTAATATCAAGAAATGCCAGAAACTGATCGTTTTCAGCAATCTTATAGCATGGAATTTCCCCGCTCACAATTCTTGAAAAAATGCTGGCCATAACCAAATATTTTAATGTTCTACAAAAAGGTTTTACAAACTGTTTAAGTCCTGCGGTCTTAAAGCTCCGAAGAATTTCAATACTTTTTCACCGATTCCCGGGGCGTTGATATGAACAATATAGGCCCCGCTGGCGATCGGAATACCATATTGGTTTTTCAAATCCCAATCCAGATAGGTCACTTCGGCATCTTTCGTAAAGCGACGGATCAG
>JBBAAF010000011.1:0-55542 GCA_041658425.1 Bacteroidales bacterium
TCGGCAACCGGACAAGGCTCGCACATCACCCTGGTAGCACCGGTGAGTTCAGCTGCACCGGATGCAAGTTTCGGGGAATGTATAGGTGTAAGAGCCGGAAAACAGCTCAGCACATCGATTCCCGGAGCATCCATTTCCCGAAAACAACGAAATGCATCCCCATAAAGAGGGACATGGGCCATTAATGTTTCCTCGAGCAAAAGATGGCCGCCCGATTTGAAATTATGCTCACGGCACCACTCTTTGATGGGTTTGAAGTAGTTATTGGCAATCAGGTCAGCCATGGTGTTGAAGTAATGATATCGGATCTCCTGACCTTTTGGGCCCTCATCCATAAACAGAAACTCAAGTTTTTCTTCAGGCCTGTAACCGTAACGTTTTTGGATCTCATCAGACAGCAATCCGATCCAGGGGATAACGCTCCAGGGAAATAATCCAAATGGTACTGCCATCAGGGACGGTTCATCGGTAAATGTCGAAACGAAATAAGCTCCCATATCATCCCCCATGTACTTACGGTAAGCCTCATGGGTTAACTCTATAAACTTCTGCGTTACTTCCGGGAGCATCAGAGATGGATAATTTGCACCTAGTTTGCCTGCATCTTTCGCACAGGCCTGGAAGTTTTCGTACAACCGGTATTTGGTCACCGTCAGTATCTTCCACTTGCCCGCCGGCACATTCCAGCTTAAAACACCGTTCTGAACATGGGTACTTAAATCAATTTTCGATTTCCAATCCGTAATATTCCGCCAGAGGGGAAAAGCTGAGGCAAAAACAAGCTCACCGGGAGAAGGGGAAAATCGCAGCTTTCCAGCTTCCACCAATGTGTCCTTTTCATAGAGACCCATGGATTCCCAGGCCGGATTTGATTTGATCACCAGATCTCCCGCATTACCCGACGGATAGCCTCGTTCATCATACAACCATAATGACATCCCTCTTTTTCGTACCTGATTGCTAAACCGAACGAATGATTTCATCCCTTCATCCGTGAGGTAATGATGAAAGTCGACATTGGAAGCAAATCCACCGTAGCCGTTCCGGTAATAAGATTCGATCAGTGAATCCTGTCCATCCGAATCCATCGGTACGTTATGAATATTCTGATTCATCCTGAAACCCAAAGGCGGATTGACAAAATCTTTCCTCAGCGATGAATTGTCATCACATCCGCAAATAATCACCGCTAGCACCAGGCCAACAAACCACGTTCTTTTCATTCTTATCCTTCTTTTCGTTCTTTACGTTCTTAACGTCCTCACGTCCTTAACTCCCTCACATCCTCACGATTCTGATCGTCTTTCCCAAAATCTCCGGGGTCACCTCAATCTCAACCTGCCCATTGGCAATTCGATACGGCACGTTCTTCTTTTGTGCAGTGCTTATTTTCAGCTTCTTACCGGACCCCAGCGGAATGGGTAGTTGGATATTGCCTTCACCTGAAAGGATTGCCATATAATGGCCGGACTGATCACTTTCGGGTGCAAAAGCGATGGTTTCAAAAGGTTTTTGGGCAAACTCATGGCGGATACCATCTATGACCACCTCTTTGCAACCATGACCTTCAAAAGCGATCAATTGATTCGTATCGTTTGTCCGGAAGGCAAGTATCAATCTGCCGTTGTAGGTCAGATTATGGCCATTGACTTTCAGCTCGTTCAGGGTCATGGTATCCGAAGGCATCGGATTAACCGCAAGAGCTTTTTCGTCAGCCTCTTTGCTACGGGAGAATCCGCCGTCCCAGTTCTCGGCATGGGTACGGTAATGCCTGACAATCACAGTACTGCTATTAGGGAAACTGGTGGCCAGATAATCTGTGGTCCGTGAAATGCAGGTTGGATTATCATTATGCTGCGGAAATTTGCCGCTGCTGGTATACGCCCCGGAGGTATTCAGAATCTCAAATAGCGTCCTGGTTTCGTATCCCAGACTGGCCGATTGGTCGTCGCGGGGCCTGAATCCAAAATAGTAGGCTGAACCATTGCCTTTTTTCAATCTGGTACCTATTATTTTTTCTCCAGATTCCGCCAGGATTTCACAGTTTTTACCCGGGGTGACCGGATAAATCCTATCGACCAGAAAATCAGTCAGAATGGTCTGTTCGGGGATCCGGGCAAAACTGTTCTGAAAGGTAATTTTCCTTCCTGCAGCAATTTCCCCTATATATTGGTCAAAAGCATAGTTCACCTCGAATAGCTGCTGCCATTCGGCAGTACAGTTTTTCCCGTTGCCGTTTAAAAGCGGCGGTGGCCCGCACCATATCACATTCCCCCCTTTTTCGGCAAACCGGCTCATCATTTTTAACAAACCTTCGACGGGAAGAGGTTCAAACAAAGCAACCAGTGTATGATATTTCTTTTCACCAACCTTAATGTATCCGTCATCGGTGATTTCACCCATTTCCAGCAGCTTTTCAGCCGTGAGATAGTTAGCATAAGCATACTGAGTCATCCAGCTTCCGAACCGCTCTTCAACTGCTACCAGGTTCATCGGATAGAGAATCAGCACTTCGATATCGCGGTGAACACCACCCGTTATCTGATTGACGGTTGAGCCGTCCCTTGCACCAAACGCGCTGTTTGTAGTCTCTTTCCACCTTCTCGATTTATCCGGCATTCCCCAGGCTGCCGCATAGGCATTTGGATATTTATTGATCACCCCGATAGAGGCTGCCAATGCAGCGCCATAGTAATTGCGATCCATCCACCCGCATTCGGCAAAATCGTTCCCGGTGGGTTCAAGGTACTCGCCCCATTTAAAGTAGTCGTAACAGGCCGCGGCGGCCTGCTGCACGGTATTTCCCCATACATAATTTGAGGTAAACTCATATTTGGCGGCATTTTCCCGCAGTTTTTCGGTATCCCAAAGATCAATGGTCGGACTTTCGGCCCAGGAGGAATGCCCGGTAGCTTCCAGGTTCCTGCCGAAAAGTGTTTCGGCATAATCCTTTGCCTCTTTAAACAGATCAGCCACACCGTGATTAAGCATTTTGTAATAGCGGTCGCGCAGGAGGAATGTCTGATGGATCTCCTCTGGTTGAGATCCCATCACATACTGCACATTCCGGACAGCTTTAGCGCCGGTTTCATAAAAAGGAGCGCCGTAGGCAAAATAGAGCAGGTGCTTATCCTCAAATGCCTGTCCGAATTTTTTCTGATAGGCATCCGAAAAATTCTTTGTCAGGTACCTGATATTGAATTGTCCGTTTTCATGGTGGACAAAATAGTACCAATCCTGCTGGATATGCATTTCATCGGAGTACAGGGAAACAAGATCAATACCTTTGTCGTGGTACTTCTTTAGCAGATTTTTCAGGAACGGCATGGCCTGCGGGCTGAAGTAATCCATCTCGGGGGTATCGTATTCCAGGAGGACCATTACACGGTTATAATCCTGCAACTGTGCATCTCCGTCATAATAGACCCGCAGGTTCCTTGATTCAAAAAACATATCCCTGGCTTCCGAAGAAGAGGTGCCAACCCACAATTCCCCTGTTGGTACTACTTTTATCGTATCCAGAGCATCATATTTAACTCCCTGGATTTCAATTATATCCTCTTGTGCTACCGATTTAAAAGGACTGTTCCCGACCGGAGTTTCGCGAAAGGCAAATGCCCTGACATTCTTCAGCTTAACCGTGAATTTCCCTTTGTTGTTGGTCCACGACAGCTGCTGCCACATCTGAAGGCTGAACTTACCGGATGAAGGATCCCGGTAGCCTACCTTATAATTGAGCCACCGGCCGCTTTCTCCGGTGTTTTTCTTATAAGCCGGACCTAATTCCAGCGGGCTCAGCAAACTCAGGCCGATGCCCATACCATATCGTGAAGCAAAATCGCCAATGACTTTGATTTTATCGATATATTCATCCATGTCGGGCGTTAACCGGCGCTCTGTACCGGCCTGTTCCCGGTATTGTCTGAAGAATTCATCAAAGGCTATGGTCAGTGTTTTATCACCCCTTTTTTGAGCCGACTCACAGATCTCCCTCAGGCTGGCGAATCTTTTGTCCCTGCCCGTGGAAAGGTCAACCTTCTTATCAGGATCCAGCAGATCGTTCAATTGCTTATCACTGGTGAGGATAATTGTTGTTGCAAATGCAGGTGACAAAATCCCTATAGCCAGTAGTAACAGAATGATTTTTAAAGTCTTCATAAATAAAAATTTATTAGTCACACTATTTTTTAATCTCAATTTTGTAGCCGCCCGATCCTAAAAGGAGCATTTTTCCCCCTTTGACATCTGCCTTGTTTCCGTTGACGGTTAAAAAGGAATATTCATGCAAGGGCAAAAACACTTGTCCTTCGCAATCCGGTGGGATAATTATTTCCCACGAGAACTGGTCATCTTGCCATTTCCAGGAGCTCTTGATCAGTCCATATTTCGACCGGAAGGTCGCTTCGGCCCATTTGAGCTGGTTAGCAAGCAAAGGCTCAAAACGAATGCTGCGAAAACCCGATTTTTCCGGAACCGGGCTTATCCCTGCAATTCCTTTGTAAAGCCAGGCATCGAAGCCCCCCTGCATCGGATGATTATGGGAGCCAAACTTACTCCGCATAATTCCGGCATCCGGAACATCATCTACAGGCAATTCCTCCCACAAGGTGGTGGCATCATATACTTTCCACATGTTTTCGAAGCTCTTCTTTCCCTTCCCGGCAAGAATATTAAAAGCGGCATCGTCGTTGCCATACCTGGCAAGTGCATCGAATATCCTGGGGAGTCCAAAAATCCCGGTATGATGAAAACCGGCATAGTTCTCCTTTACATCTTTGGCAATGGCGTTTGAGATTGCAGATTCATCTCCTTCCGGAACCAACCCAAAATCAAGGGAGAGCGCGTTGGCTGTCTGGCTGCCAAACGTCTTTTTCTCCGGATCATAAAACTTGCTGGTAAAGGCCTGTTTTACCTTTAATTGTCTTTCTTTGAAAAGAACTTCATCACCAGAATAACCCAATTTGGAAGCAATCTGCTCCATCAGATGCAGATCGAGAAAATGAAAAGCTGTGGAGCTCAACTCATACGGGCAATCGATACTGTCGATTCCACCCGGAGGGCACCAATCCCCTAAGCCTTGATTGACAATATGTTGTACAGAAAGACTATCGATATAATCTACCCAGACTTTCATATCGGGATAGAACTCTTTCAGAATGCCTGAATTGCCATAATACAGATATAAATACCATGGAATCTGAACCAGGGCAGTTCCCCAATCGGGGGATGCAGCGCCACATTCCCGTTTTCCGGGTGCAATCATGTATGGGATTCCCGGCTTTTTATAAGCCTCGTAAAAAACACTGTTTTTGGCCTTATGATGCAAGGTGATTCCCTCCCTGGCAGCGGATGAACGGATATCATACAGGTATTTGACCCAGAAGGCCTCCATGTCAAAATTATACATGGACATGGGTGCTACAGCATGGGCATCGCCCAGCCAGCCGCATTTTTCGCGATGAGGGCAATCGCTTGGAAAGCCCTGAATATTGCTGGTAAGGGTCCATAACGCTAATTCATGCAAACGGTTGATCTGTGGGTCAGAACACCGGAAAGTGCCTGCCTGGTCAACCGAAGAGTATACAACAACACCTTTCAGCATTTCCTGATCAGGCCCGGTCGATAACCCGGATACTTCCACATACCTGAACCCATGATAAGTAAATCGGGGCTCCCAGATTTCGATCCCGACACCCTTGCAGAAATAGGTATCTGTTTGTTCAAACCTGGTTGCCCCCACTCCGGTGGAGGTGAAATCCAGCGACCCGTCAGGATAAAGCTCCTCGCTCATCCGCATCCGGATGGCAGTCCCTTCTGGCTCATTTACCCTGATCCGCACCCATCCCGCAAAGTTTTGTCCAAAATCAAAAATGTAATTCCCATCTCCATGAGGATAGAATTTCTTGACTTCCAATTCTTTCATCCTTTTAATGGGGGGAAGCATTTGCGCTTTCAATGCAGGGGGATGAGACTTTGCTGCCACCGCCTGATGCCACTTTCCATCGCTGCTCCCGGCCACGCTCCAGTTTTGAATCTCTTTCCGGGCGTCGTAAGTCTCCCCTGCATAAACATTAGCTGAAATAACAGGTCCCTCTGCCGATTCCCAGGTGGTATCCGAACCAATAACCTCTAACCTCCTAACCCCTAACCTCCTAACCCCTAACCTCCTAACCCCTAACCTCCTAACCTCTAACCTCCTAACCCCTAACCTCCTAACCCCTAACCTCCTAACCCCTAACCTCCTAACCCCTAACCTCCTAACCTCATACTCCAACTCCACCTGGCAAATCAGGACCGGGTTTCCATAGCTCAGGTCAATTCCAAAAGCTTTGTCCTGATTGTACCAGCCGTCTCCCAGCATGACCCCGATCTTGTTCACTCCTTCTTTGAGCTGATCCGTCACATCATAGGTCGAGTACAGCGCATAGGTGTCATAATTAGTCTGGGCAGGATCAAGTACCTGATCTCCAACTTTTTGTCCGTTGAGATATAGTTCGTTATACCCCAAACCGGAAATATAAATTCTCGCCTTCTCCAGATGCTTTCCTATCGCAAACTCTTTCCGGAATAATGGCATAGATGAATCATCTGCACCATTCGAGGTAATCCACCGGGCTTTCCAATCTTGACAGGTCAGGTTTTCCGGGGTAACTAGCTGATCATGATTGGTTTTGCAGGATGGGATAACCAGCCATGCGCAAAGGAGAATTAAAAATGACCGTGGCTTCATCTGCATCATGCCAACTTGTTTTTAAGGCCTACATTTCAAAAAATGATATTCAACCTCTTATTCATTTAGGATTACTCCTGTTAATTTCTATTTCGAATCATCGGTTTTAATCGTAACCGGTCCTATTAACCCGGAGGAGGGAGGTGCTTCATCCGACTTTAAATCAGTCACAACAGTCCAGGTATAGCGATCTTTAATGGGCAGCCGGCTATCCATAATCATCCGGTTTCGCCAAAGATTAGCCACTTCTATTTCAACGGTATTCTTTCCGGGCTTCAGATAGCTTTTAATTTCCACCATCCATGGAAACATCCATATACCACCGGCATCCGATCCGTTAATCTTTACATGGGCAATAACCTTAACATCACCCAGATCGAGATAAACTCTCTTTGCCTCAGGAACCTGATCCAGGTCCAATTCAGTGGTATAGGTTATGGTGCCGGAATAATACCTGATTTTTTCAGAATCTGATTTTGAAAGATCAACCAGGGATTCAAAATAAACAGGCTGATCCGGGCCAATTTTTTTATTCCTGAAATCCACTTTCCATGGACCGCTCAGATTCTTTAAAACCTTTTTACCCGGGAAATTGGTACTGAATCCTTCATCAGTAATCCCTTTCTGCTGATCCGAAAAAACAACAAACCAACTCTGTCCCGGTTCCATTGACAAAGGAACATAAGTACGCTCGCCTTCAACGGTGAACTCATTCAACAGCCTCATTGTACCCGAGACTGCATCCCATAACTGGGGCTTTTTAACGGTAATTCTGAAGGATGGTTTAAAATTTATCTGTTCATTTCCCTGATTGGTAATAAAATATATGTCCATACCGGGCTTGGTACGGTGGGTCCAAAGAACCGGATATTTCCCTTCGGGATCAAAATCCACAGGAACCTTAATGAATTCAAGGGCTTGCTTAAGATCCATATTGCTCAGAACAAACCCCTTACCAACTTGCCTGTTTTTGCTGGTTGCATCATCAGTACCCCAAAGTTCATCGGCTAAGAGTTTAACCTGTTCATCACAAGCCGGGTAACCTTTCAAACTCGGTGATTTTTCAGGTTTGGGACCTAGAATTATTCCGCCCTCCTTAACCAGGCTGCTCAATTTTTCGAGAAGCTCAGGACGGATTGTTTTAAGGGGAGGCAATACCATTATCCGGTATGACATCCCGTCGGGCAAAACAAACCGGCCATCCTTAACGGTTAATCTTTCGAGGATAACTTCTGCATTAATATAATCATAAGAATAGCCTGATGGTAATTCCGGGTTCCTGGCTCCGGTCATTTTGGGGGCATCTTCTCCGATAAAATAGCACACATCGGCAGCATATTTTCCCTGCTGAAGGAGATGCTGGCAGCGCCTCAGGTAATCGAACCACACCTTGCTTTGTTTAAACCAGGTATTGTGGCGGTTGAATTCGGTGCTGAACCAGGCATTTACTCCGGGTACCCTCTGATCATCAGGCTGATGGATATAAACATGGACCACAAAATGATTGATCCCTTCGGTAAATGACCAGTCACCCCGGCGCTTCAAGAGGGCCGGATACCGGAGGTAAGAATTGTTTGCTGCCGTGAACGCCTCGGCTGAGGTTATGGGTTTACCATAGATATGGGCTGCCGATGAGGATGCCTTGCATTCAATGTTCCCTAATTCTCCTTCGTTCCAGAATTCACCGCTGACCAGGTTGGATTGCCCGCCGTACATCAGAAATTCGGAAGGAAATCCCCAATGGCCGTAATTCTCGAGCCATGTTTTCAGGTTGTTCTCATTGCTGATTTTTCGGAGGCCCCCAACATATTCATAGGCAATATCATCAGCAACAGCCCGGCGAAGGTCCCATAAGAACCGCTCAGATTCCTCAACACTGCCGACAATCCTTCCCGATAAAACCGGAAAATACTTTTTCGGGTCATACCCGTATTTCAGCCTGAACTTATCAGCATATCCGTCGGTCCAGTTCTGGGAACCCATTTCATAACTGTCGGCTATAACATATTTCAGCGCAGAACGGCTTTCTTCAGGTATTCGTTTCAAAAATTCGCCGACAAAATTTTTGAAGTGGTATTCAATTAATTTACTGTTGGCTTTGTCAATTTCATATCCTTTTCCCTGCGGGGCCGATGGTGAATTTTTGGTACCTGTGGGAGTCATTCCGAAACGCAAAACAGACCACTTTCCCTCCGGAGCATTCCACTCCAGGTTCCCGCTTTTATCCATGAATTGGCTGACATCAATAATCCCATTTTCCGGAATTCCTTTATCGGTGGCACTGCCATTGACCTGTTTATCCCACAAATAAGTTCCCCAGGCGGGGAAAGGGGTCGGATGCATTTTCCCCAATTGTTTTTCAACGTATTTCTCAAGCAGCACCTCCTCCGTAATAATTATCTCCGCAAAGCCGGCCTTTGGCTCGTTGCTTGTAAGATTTTTGCAGGTTAGCCTGAATTTCCCGGACTCCACATCCGGTAATGAAACAGCAAGCGCTCCGTAAATATCGGGACCCACCGATGGTGAATTATTACTCCGGTCGTATACGAATGTTTTTATTGATTTGTACTCACCGCCCTGCAAGGCAAATAATTCACAATCAGCCTTTAGCTGGGTTTTTGCCGGGTACAAAAGGAGTGTATTAGCTTTTATGCTTCCCGGAGCTTCAAAGTCCAGGGTAAAGGTTTTTTGTGTATTGGCTTCGAATAATTTTCCTCCGGGCTGGTTTATAGTTTTGTACTGATTGTCATCATGTGGAATGGCAAGTACATATACGTCCTGGAAAATTTCCCTTGGCTTGGGCAGGTTAACAGCTATTTTTGCTCCGCCGGTTACCTTTGTTTCCGAATAGGTGAGATAACGCATAGCCATTTCGGGGTTTACCCATGGGCCGCCGGATTGGCTCCATCCGGGGCAATTAAATACCCCAATATTTACTCCGAGCCGTTTGCCTTCATTTACAGCATGAACCATAATTTCCCACCACTGATCGGAGAAAAGGGGAACACGGCCATCGACCTCATCCGGATTAATATTGCCGATAAATGCACCTCCGATCCCTGCTTCTTTCATTGCTTCCAGGTCTTTGGTGACACCTTCTTTTGAAATATCATCATTCAGCCAGTACCAGTAGCACCAAACCTTATTCGTATCTGAAGGTGTAATGAATCCGGATTTAATATTGTTGAACTCCGCAACCGACAGTTTTTCGGTATCCGAACAACCGAATAAACCGGCAAGGGCTAAGAGTCCAGTTACTAGTTTGAATTGAAATCCTGATTTTTGTTTCATAGTAGTATTTTTAACTTCTTATCTGCTTCATGCAAGTGAAAAAATCAACCTTACTGTTTATTGAATAATTTCGATCCCGTCCGGGGCCGTAACGCTGGTTTTGATCTTCCCGTTGGGCTGTTTTTCATGCCTGATTTTAACAACTCCCAGCGGAGTCGGGTAAGTGCCTTCCACCCATTCCAGATCTCCAAGATGAGGCTCAATCCTGATCTTCCGGCAACCGGGTTCAAGAATCTGAACTCCAAGAACTACTTCGGACAGCCAGGAGGTTGGGCCGGATGCCCAGCCATGACAAAAACTATGTCGGTGTCCCTTGTAACAAAAATCTCCATAAGTACGGTGAACATCAATCTGTTGATCATTGGGCATTTCATCGATCCGCGAAGCATTCTTTAACCAGTCGATATTGAAATCTTCCCAAAAGGTGGTTGCCCCCAGCTGCAGCATCCCGCCCCAATATTCACGGATCAGATTCAGGGCTTCGGTATAGCTCCCCGCTTTGGCTTTCGCCTGCAACATATAAAAACCATAAAAAGTTGATACATTCTTCGCACCATCAAAGGAAATAATTTCATCAGCCTCTTCCGGCGGCATCAGATCAGCCAGACTGAGCAGTGCAGCAGCCTGTTTCGATTTCACATTATTAAACTTTATGGTTGACATGGGCCTGACTTTGCGCATGCACAGCTCCTCAGTTTCCCGGTCTTCCAAAATAGCACTTAACTCTGCACCAGCTTTGAGAGTCATCAATAAAAGACCCTGATAACCAGCGTTCACTGCAAGTTTATCGGGGCTGCTCGGCCAGTCAAGAAACCTGTTTCCATCCAGTTTCTCGGCACCGTTATCATCCACCATGGAGCAAAATTTCCTTAGCAATTCAGATAAATAAGGTTTTTGCTCCTTCAAATAGCTAAGATCGCCTGAATACTTATAATAATCGCGATGAATAAGAACCCACCACATTGAATATGAACTAATTCCATTCATCCATTCAGTTACAGGGGTAATATCCCGGACCAGATCAAGACTCTTAGGAATAACTTCACTATAACCGAAAACTGAAAGGATGGTCCTAACTTCCGGATGCATATCACCAACCCATACCAAACGATCACGTTTGATTCCATCCCACAGATACTGCTGCATATTCAGGTGAACGGTATACGCACCGGTCTGCCATATCCTGTTTAACAGTTGATCGTTGCATTTAAAACTGCCCAGGTAGGCGATGTCACGATAGATCGATACAGCGTTAATTTCTTTTAAGCACGCTGTGCTGTTTTCTTCCAGGAGATCGATCCTTACAAACCGGAATCCGGAGTTCCCTATTTCGATCTTTCCCAACCAGGGTAAGGTTAATTCAAAATCCCGCATGGCATGGTCATTGGTTGCCGTGCTGCCGCTGTCGATCTCTGCCATCGTTTCAGATACCGATTCACCCATCCGGACCCTGATTTTAACTGGTTTTTTGCTGTCGGTATATCCTGTGATGATTTGTATGGCTCCCTGCATTTCCATACCATAATCGAGAATGATTGAAGATTTATGTTCAGGGGTATTTACTAAAAAGCTAAGTCGTGATCTTGACAAATCTGCTTGTCCGTTGCCGGAAATCAGCAGGTATTCCGGGTTTTTAATAAAGATGCCGGTAGTATCTGACATCCAGACTATTCTGTTTGCAGCAACCGGTTTTCGGATTATGGGTTCTGTATGTCCGAACAAATCAGACAACGAAGCAGCAACCTGAAGAAAGAATATCAAATAAAAACCTGCCCTTTTCATATTATTGGTTACCTTTTACTTAAAACGCTCCTCTCATAGTCCTGAACTTCGGCAATATAATCCTCGGCAACCGGGACCCCGCATTTCATGCAATAATAATCCCAAACTGCGCCGAAAGGTTTTGTTTTCAGCTCTTCCATGAGGGCAAGCCTTTCGAAAAGTTGTCCTTTTTCTTCCATCTCTGCCAACCTGATGGTTGGTTCAAGGAATGCCTGTACAAATGCCTTCTTGACAGCCCGTGAGCCGATTATGTATGCACCAAGACGATTAATTGACGCATCGAAGAAATCGAGTCCGATGTTCACCCTGTTCAGAAAATCATTCCGGATGATTTCAGATACAATCAGTTGAACATCCTCATTGAGTGTCACCACGTGATCCGAATCCCACCGTACCGGGCGGGTCATGTGCAGTAGCAATTCATCCACATACAGCAGACAGGAAGATATTTTATCCCCTACCTGTTCAGTCGGATGGAAATGTCCGTTATCGAGGCAAATAAGCTTGTTGTGCTGGATTGCATATCCGAGGTAAAACTCATGCGAGCCAACGGTCATGGATTCCGCTCCGATCCCGAATAATTTACTCTCCAGAGAATCCTTCATGTATTCTTTGGGATATTCAACCGCTATTGCCTCATCCAGCGATTTTCTCAGTATGGTCCGGTACTTATTGCGATCGATCGGTGAGTCCTTTGATCCGTCAGGGATCCAGATATTATGTATACACGGTGTTCCTAGCTGTTTTCCAATCTCTGCCGCAATTTTGCGGCACCGTTTAAGATGTTCCACCCAGAATTGCCGGACGTTTTCATCTTTCGACGACAGGGTAAAACCGGACTGCGCTTTGGGGTGTGAAAAGAAGGTGGGATTAAAATCCATCCCGATGCCTTGCTGCCTGCACCAGTCGATCCAGGATTGAAAATGCGCCGGTTCAATCTGGTCCCGGTCGACAAACTTGCCCCCAAAATCACCATAAATGGCATGCAGGTTTAGGCAATACTTCCCTGGCAATAAGGATAAAACTTTTTCGAGATCCTTGCGCATCTCACTGATACTAGAAGCTTTACCCGGATAATTACCGGTGGCCTGGATTCCTCCGCCGGAAAGTGCGGAACCGGGAACCTCAAATCCTCCGACATCATCGGCCTGCCAGCAATGCAAAGAAATGATCACTTCATCCATTCTAGCCAGGGCCTTGTCTGTATCTACCCCCAGGTTTGCGTATAGCTCCCTGGCTATCGCGTAAGCCTTTTCTGTTAATTCCTTTTTATTCATATTATAATGTGTTTCCAATCCCTACGATAAAAACCGACAGGAGGATGATAACAATGCCTATGACAAAAGTCCTGATGGTTCGGTATGACACCCCTTTCCATTCTTTTCGGTACAAACCCCACATGTTGGCCGTCAGAATAATCGTTGACATGTGCAAAATCCATGAGCTTGCTCCATTTCCGAGTTTGCTTTCGCCCATTCCATAAAAGAAGAACTGCGTAAACCAGAGCGTACCAGCAAGAGCGGAAAAGAGATAGTTATTAAACAGGGGTGTTGCTTTATCAATAAAGTTTCCGTAAGTACGGTTTTTCAGGTTAAGGATGGTTGTCCAGATCAGGTTAGTTGTGAGGCCGCCCCAGAGTAACACTACAAATGTTACATTATTCTGAAACAAGGGATTAAATCCCGCTGCAACGGCCGCTTCAGCCATTGGTTTACCTGCCTCAATGCCAAAATTGAAGAAAGAGCTCAGGACTCCTGAGATGATGGCAATTATAAGGCCTTTAACTATACTGAACTCCTGATCAGCAATCCTGGTTCCATTTCCTGCGATTTCCCTTTCCTTCATCATCCCGGCTTTCCCGGATATAGCAATACCGGTAAGGCACACAGCCACTCCGATAAGAACCAGCTGCCCGCCGGTATGACCCAACATATCGGTAAACGATATTTTTCCCGGTGTTGGATTGATCGTGTAATAGATCGACGGTACCAGGGCTCCGAAAGCCGAACATAAACCCAGGATTACCGAGTTTCCCAGGGACATTCCAAGGTATCTTACTCCCAATCCATAAGTTAATCCTCCGATTCCCCACAGTAAACCCATCAGAATAGTGATTGAAATAATCCTTCCGGAAGTGGCTGCTATGATTTCCGCAAAGCCCGGGACAGTCAAAAAGGCTGCCAGCGGGGGCACAATCAGCCAGGAGAACAAACCTCCTATGATCCAGTAACTTTCCCAGGCCCAGCCTTTCACCTTGTTGAACGGCATATAGAAACTTCCGGAAGCAAATCCTCCGATCGAATGAAAAATTACCCCAAGCAATGCGTTCATGATCTGAATAATTTATTTTGTAACTCTGGTTTATTTGATATTTTTGACATAAGATAATTCACAGCAAAGGTTCAAACATATTGTTTTAAATAAACTATATCAATGCATATATTGGATCATAATTTACACTTTTTGACACTCAATGGAGGACTTCTTTAAATACCTTGCCACCAGTGAGGAGGATCAGGATTGGGGATTGTTTCTGAAGACGGCCGGCACGTTTCGCGTTCCGGCAGGCAGCAACTATCCTTCAGAAAGTCATCCGGCCGGCTATTATTATACCTGGGAAGAGGGACGACGGCTCATGGAATATCAAATCAATTACATCATTGACGGATCCGGCATATATGAGAACAATTATGGACAATTCCGGATCGGACCCGGATCACTTATGATTACTTTCCCTGGGGAATGGCACCGATACATGCCACTGAAAGCAACCGGCTGGACTGAAATGTATATCGGGTTCAACGGTTCAATGGCCCAAAAACTGATGTCGCGTCCTCAGTTTACCGTTGCACAGCCAGTCATCCCCATTGGCAACAAGGAAGACATTCTGGATACCTACCTGAGAATAATGGATCTTGTCAGAAATGAGCAACCTGGATTTCAACAAATTGCATCCGGATGGGTTGTCAAATTACTGGGAAATATTGTGGCATTTGAGAAGCAAAAAGGCTTTTCCGGCAAGCCGATAAAAGCCATAATTGAAGGGGCATGCTTCACCATGCGACGGGAAGTAATAAAAAACCTGGACATGATACAGTTTACCACCAAACACAACATCAGTTATTCCTATTTCAGGAGAATGTTTAAAAAATATACAGGTGTCTCACCTCTACAGTATCAGATGCAGCTGAAAATCATCCTCGCCCGGGACATGCTGACCAATTCAGGCAAAAGCATTAAGGAGATCAGCTATGACCTGGGTTTTGAGTCCATCCACTATTTCAGCCGCCTGTTTAAAGAGAAGGTGGGGGTATCACCGTCAGCTTTTGCTAAAAGTCACCAGGCCGGTAACAGTCGAACGGCATAATATTCAGATTACTGATGTCAATCAGATCCTGGCACCAGACCTGGAACATTTTTCCCCTTCCGAAAGGTGCAAGTTCCTCAAGCTTCCCCTACCCCGTTATCATCTCATTTGCCCTGTCCAGCACATCATTCTCAAAACTATCCAGATACACCTGTGTGGTCTGTTCTGTTTCATGGCCAAGACCTTCGGAGATAATCGCGGTTGGGATGCCCTTTAAGAATGGCAGTGGCCGCATCGGTCAATTTGATGGAAAACTGCTGACTGGTTTTCTTCCGCGTATATTCGATCCGTCCGTTGCGGATATCGGTTCTCCTGAGGTATGCAATGTCGATCAGGTTCATTCCCCGGGTATAGAAACTGAACATAAACATGTCCCGGGCATATTCCAATGGGGATCAAGTAGTTCTCATCACCGGATGCTCAACCGGGCACAAATCTTGTCAATCAGACGATGACCATACGATTTAATCTTTTCGATACCAATAAAAAGAACAACCGGTGATGATAATATTTCTTTCAGAGCTTTCATTAGCAGGTTCAGTGGATTTAAACTTGCCGCAGTCAGATTAAACTGGGTTTTTAGCAATTCGGCTTGCTTTTTTTGATCCGATTCCAATTGCCGGATAGCCATTTTAAGCTCGCTGACTGAGGTAATTTTCTGCATATGAAATCAATAAAGAGCACTTTTGATGATATAATTACTAATCTGCTTCTTAATCCATTTACTCAAAAAAAGATGTATCAGTGTTCCCAGAAGTCCATAAATAGCAGCTACTGCAAAGAACCCAAAATAGATTTTGCCCAAAATCTCCCCGAGCCAGAAAGCCAACCCCAGGCTGGCAAAAAGAATGAATAAAAATAGAGCCGCACCGCCAACTATTTTTGATATGAGCGATCCCGCAACGTCTGAAATCTTCCCAATTGCGTTAAGTTTTGTCAGTTCGATGGTAGTCTTTCCATATTCAACCGCCCTTTCAAGTAATGTCTCGATTTGCTTTCCAATTTCTTCCATCTCTTTTCTTTGGCTATTTATACTTCAGGATTATCGGTTGTCTCTTCGTTAACGGTTGCTTGCTTTTCGATCAGGCCGTCAATAAATTCATCGAATTTCTTTTTCAAAGTGTCTGCAAATTCGTTCCCCTTGTCTGAGATTTTCTGGCGCGTTTCGGAACCTTTTGCCGGGGCAAATAAAACCCCCAGAATTACACCAATAGCCAGACCAGTCAAAACGTCCAAAAATACATTTCCTTTGCTCATAAGCTATAGACCTAAGGCAGCTTGCAACTATCGCGGTTTTCCCATACGTACGGGTCCTTTCTGACCACATTGAGTGCGGGAGTCTTTCTGAAGAAATAATTGAAATAGACCCATTTACCTGAAGCAAACTTGCGATAGGTTGGGGATCCTTTGGCTCCGGCAAAATCAAGAGCAATTCCATGCATGAAACGGGGAACCAAATTTTTAACGAGATCGCGGCGGCGATTATCATCTAATTCGAGTGCCTTAACAACCTGCGGTGTAACATTGTCATTACTAATAATTTCAAGCCCTGATCCATCGAAATGTCCGAGAAGCTCCGGCATCTTATCCTTCCCGCGGAAATCGGTCAATAAGAAAATTCCATTTGGCCGCAGTAAACGCCTGACTTCCCCAAGAAACAGGTTCAGATCTTCATAGCGGTGACTGGATTCGACATTGATAATCACGTCGAAAGAATTATCAGGCAATGATACAGCCTGAGCATCGCCCTGGATGAATGACAATCCGGGTTTGCCCCAGAATTTATTGCAGAATTCAACCGCGGATGGGTCTTTGTCGATACCCACAGCCGATGAAGGCTTAAGAAGCTTTGTCAGAAAAGCCAATCCTCCACCCCGGCCGCATCCGATTTCCAGGATATCCTTATTTTCCAGGTCATGAGCCCTTACCAACTGATGGTAAAGCTGGATCGGGTATCTGTTTATCTCATCAGACGGATCGAGGGTCATGTTGTGTGAATCCTCAGCAAATCCGTAATTCATAAAAACAATTTCGGCCTTCTTATCTACATTGTTGACGAAACGGTACCATCTTCTGAAAAATCCCTCCACGAAGATGTCAATGATGAGCTTTTTTATTCCAATCACGGTGCAAAATATTAGTATTACCCTGGTCAAAGAAACGTTACTTAATTGACAAAGCAAAATCAATCTTCGTTTTTGAACCTTTTAACTGCCAGAATGGTCGCCTTTTACTTGTTCAAATCGGTTTTGCCTTTACGCTTTTCACATCGTACCGGATAATCGCAACAATGATGGAGGACAGAACGAAAATCTCACAAACAACGCCTGCCCACGATCCTTTAATTAGATTATAAGTAAACCAGAACGGATGCGGAAACAGGTTGATAATCCTAAGTATCTTCAGGTTTTTCATCCATAACCCGGTTGTTTCAATGCTCATGGCGACTACCGGCAAAATTCCGATCCATGATTCCCTGGCAAAAAGTCCGGCAGTCACAAACAGGATTATAAAAATCACCGGCCAGAATCGCCAGTTGGCCCATTTCTTCTTTTCCCTGAATCGAAAAACCAGGGTACGGGCTATCCCCGCCACGTTCATTCCTGCGGCCGTCCAGGCACCGAGGAGAACAAAATGGAACAGGAAAATCACCTGTCCGAAAACCATAAGTTGCAGAATCCTATTTCGGTTTTTTTGCTGGAAGGAGAGTATAAAGAAAAGTAACCCGAGAAAACCGATGACCTGAATTAAGATTGATGACATTAATTCGTGCTTGATTGTTGAGCGGACAAAGGTAGGAATCCTCCTGCAGGATTTTATTAAATCGATATCTTTGAACCATGGAATACAGAACACTCGGCCGTACCGGCGTAAAAGTATCACCGCTGGTATTAGGTACTGACAATTTTGCCAATCCGACGCCGCATGGAAGGTCATGGAGGGACTGATGATCAGTGAACTAAAAGGATACGCACGGTTTGCGTCTGAACAGCCGCCCTACAATCTGCTCGACCGGAGGATCGAAAATGAACTCATTCCGATGTGTCAGGCACAGGGACTGGGATTGATCACATGGTCGCCTCTTGCAATGGGAATGCTTACCGGCAGATATCTGAATATAAATCAATTACCTGATGATTCCAGAGCCATGCTTCGTGGAGGTATTTATGCCGAACGGGTTACATCGAAAGCAATAAAAGTTGGACAACAGTTTGTATTGCTGGCTGAACGACTCGGATTATCGCCGGCACAAATGGCCCTTTTGTGGGTCAAAGACCAACCAGGAATTACCGCCCCAATCATAGGGCCAAGAACCATCCAGCAGTTAGAGCATTTTCTGCCGGTCCTTGAGATGACCGCATCAGCTGATCTCCGGAAAGCTTGCGATGAATTGGTCCCACCGGGGACCCCTACGCATAGCTCCAATTTAAGCGGGGGCCCCTTTGCACTCAATCTATAAGAAGCTTTACCGGGCCAATCAGCCCCGATTTCGTTGATCCAACGTATCGGCTCGGCGTAGTCAGATAGTAGTTACCCAAAGTATTATATATCAGTACTTCAAGCCGATTTTCGCCGGATTTTACCATACCAGTGAAATCAAATTGCCAGGGTGGAGACAGGCGTTTTCCGGCCGACTTGCCATTGATAAAAACTTCGGCCGAGGCGACCAGCTGACCGAGATCCAGGATAACCTTTGAGGATCCGGCCTGAGATGGAGTCAATACAATTGTTTTCCGGTACCACATTCCCCCGGAATAGGTCATAAGACTTTCATTATCATATAAATCCCCCAAACGAATCACCCCTTTTCCGCAATTCAGCCGGATTGGTTCGGGACAAGCGGCACCACCATAAAAACCAGGCTCCATGGGCACCCGGATGGCAACAGAAGAGGATGCCGAAACAGTCGATGGAAGTTCCGCCTTTCACCAGTTTTGCCAACTGATCCTGATCGGAAACAACCGTTGACCACAAATAATAGGTGGAGCCCTCCTTTTCAGCCACGATCCGGGGACTGGGTGCGCCCGGCCACTCCCGTACAGCCTCTCCAAACTGAAAAATATCATCATGCATCCATTCCTTCAACCCGTGATAGCCCTGCCTACCTGGATTTCCCTTGAGACCCCACCGCCAGGAGAATTCATACGGCGTCCAATAATAAAGTTTGCCTGATACTTCAACCGGAACAGAAGGATCGACCGATTTCAGGGCTGAAAGTCTTGATTCCAGTAAAAAGGAATCTGTTTTTCCAGGCAAAGGTACTAATCTCCAGAATTGTGGTCCGTACGAAACCTGCACCTGATCCCACTGGCTATCATCCAAACCTGCAACCTGCCAGGCAGGATCCGGGGAAGTTTCTCTTTTGTACCGGATCACATTGGCATCGGTAGCGACAAATCCGGCGTAGGCTGGTTGGCGGTAATCGCCCCACTGATTATCCAGGGTAGGTTTCAGTTCAAATTCCCAATCCCCAACCAATAGGGTCTCCCCTTTTGCTGCAGTGATTTCGGCATCTTTAACCGGGTACCGGTTTCATCTGAATAAAGAACAGGCAGCTCTTTTGATGAACCGTTCCATGGATCCCAGAGTTCCACCTTACCGGGGCAACGGAAGTAACAGGCCGTGTCTTTCGGCACTCCATAGGGGCAACCGGGTAAAGGATGGCCACATCGCACCGATGGTATCCCTGACTCAGCAGGTAACTCAATCGTTCGGAGCATTTCAGGAAATCGCCCATATTCACCCAGTAAGGCTGTCGGAAATGATTATCCGGCGGAGCCCACTCCCACCAGCCACCGTGCGTGGAATAGTAGAGTCCGTGCAGGCTCAGGAGATTCTGGCCCATTGCGAAATTTGCAAAGGTTGCATCGGCAACCTGAGCGCTATTCGTGCCCCAGCCACTGCTGTGATAGCCTTCGAGCCATGTGCGTGGACGTTCATATAGATGCGATATTGAGCTGGCAACCTTATTTTTATTGATATTCCGGTCGAGAACCGGCTGGTCGCACCCGGGGCCCGACATCCATCGCTGGGCGCGGAAATAATCACCGAATTCGGTCACATCAAGACCCCTGCCACCATGATCGCAACCATAAAGCATGCCCCTGTCGGTATGCCAATTATAGATCGGAATGAAAAAACTTTCTTCGCTAAGCGCAACAAGAACATCATTGTAATCCATCCGGATCTTTGGCGTCCGCACACCGATATCGATAAATAATCCGGTTAGCTCAGGTACGATATCGTATCCTTTCCTCTTCTTAAATTCCGATGCAAAACTGCTGTTCCATAAAAATCCACTGATCCCGAAATTTAGTTCATCAGAGAAAAAGAAATTCAGGCCCTTGCCGGCCTCGCCCGGACAATGATTCTCGAAGGGCTGGAAGAACTTCTCAACCACCTTTTTACCACTGATCGGATTCATCGGATCAAACGATGTTTTCACCGTTTGCGGAAAAACCAGAACCAATTTCCAGTTGCCGTTAGTGGGTTTCCAGTGCAGTTTGTCACCTGCAATCAAAGGCAGAACCTCTCTTGAACTATCCGGTTTAACCATTCCCTTTTCAATACGATAAGCCATCGCGTTAAGCAGATTATCAGGCATTTCAATCACAGTATCGAGGTTGGGCCTGAGGTCGTATTCACGGGATATCAGTTTGGATCCGTACAGATCAGGGTTTTCTGTCAGCATTTCATCTACAAACCAGCCCTGACCAGCAATTCCAAGCGTATAATCACTCAGGCTGACTGACATATTCCGTTTTTTGGCTTCCTGTAAAAACCAGGCGAACAGGTCCCACCAATCTTTGGAAAATAGCCGCGGCTGGCCCGGATAGGTTAGCCCCCAAATATTCCCGCCCTCATCGCTGTGAGCATAATTCACCTGCAAACCGGTAATGCTTCTCCCGGCCAGTTGATCAAGCTGACAGGTGATCCGCTCTTTGGTGAGTGTATCGCCCAACCACCAGTAAAAGCTCACTTCGCCATAACCGGCCGGTGGGTTTTTAAATCCCGGAAAAACATCGAGGTTCGCAGAGCGATCGGGATAACCGGGGAAATGCGGTTTATTCTTTGAGCTATTCTGGGCTGGAAGCAAAGAGGTGAGAGAGAAAAGAGGGATAAGAAAACCGAAAAGAAAGAGTCGAATTCTCATGATTTTATTATTTATCGGTAAAAAATCGGAAATCACGACCACTCCAGCATACGCCGGATAGGAATCTCGGCAAGCCGGCGAATATCTTCAGGAACAGTTACTTCCGGCCATTCATATTTCAAGGTGAGATAGATTTTCTTAAGATTATGAAGTTTCATGAATTTGCAGTCATTGCATGCACAGGTGCTGTCCTTCGGGGGTGCGGGGATAAAAAGCTTATCCGGGTTGGCCTTTTTCATCTGGTGCAGGATTCCGGATTCAGTGGCAACAATATAGGTATCCCCGGTATCGCTTTTCGAGAAATTCAGCAAGGCCGATGTCGAACCGATAAAATCTGCAACAATCCGGATCGGTTTCTGACATTCCGGATGGGCAATGATCTTTGCATCAGGGTATTCATTCTTCAGCAGCAATATCTTCTCAAGAGAAAATTCCTCGTGCACATGACAGGCACCATCCCAAAGCAGCATTTCTCTGCCGGTCAAACTGTTCAGATAGTTTCCAAGATTCCTGTCTGGGGCAAAAATGATTTTTTGATTTTCCGGGATATGCTGAATAATCTGCATCGCATTGGTTGAGGTGCAGCAAACATCGGATAAAGCCTTGATGGCAGCACTGGTATTCACATAGGTCACTACCATGTGATCAGGATGTTCGTTGCGGAAAACAGCAAATTCATCGGGCGGACAGGAATCAGCCAATGAACATCCGGCCATCTGATCGGGTATCAGCACTTTTTTTTGTGGGGCAAGAATTTTGGCTGTTTCCGCCATAAAATGAACCCCGGCAAAAACAATCATATCTGCACTGGTTTCTGCTGCCTTTCGGGATAGATCTAAACTATCACCCACGAAATCAGCAATATCCTGTATATCTGCCTCCTGATAATAATGTGCCAGGATAACCGCATTCTTTTCTTTGAGTAATTCCCTGATTCCATCGATCAGATTGATATGGCTGTCGACAGGTTCATCAACGAATCCTTTTTTCACCCACGAATCTTTCATATTCTTTTGTTCCTAGGTTGTAAAAGTAGAAATAAATCATTCCTCTAGCGACCGTTTCTTCAAACTACGGAAATAGTCTGATACAATATTCTGATCCGCTTCATCCGTTCCTGTTCTGAAAGTATTTTCAAAAGCTTCGCCGGCCATCAGTTCTGCCGGCGTTCCTTTCAGCAGCACCCCGCCCTTCTGTAACAGCCACAGGTGATCGGCAGTATGGATAGCCAGATCCAGGTCGTGTGTGGAGAACAGGATGCTTTTTCCGGTTTCATCGGCAAGGGTGCGCAATAACCGCATGATTGAAATCCGGTTGGGCAGATCGAGGTGGGCTGTTGGTTCATCCAAAATGATCAGGGGAGTATCCTGTACCAGCGCTTTGGCCAGCAAAGTTCTTTGCTGCTCTCCGTCGCTCAGCTCATTGAAAAACCGGTTGGAATAGCTCTGCAGTCTCACCTGTTCAAGCGCGGTCCTGATCCGGTCATGATCATTGCTGCCGGCGCGGCCCAGCCAGTCGGTATACGGATACCTGCCCATCGAAACCAGTTGAAATACAGTAAGGTTTCTCACATCGATCCGATCAGTAAGAACCACACTAAGCATGCGGGCTGTTTGCCGGACCTGGTTGCTCCTGATCGTTTGCCCCATCACTTTTACCAATCCCGATATCGTTGGCTGTAATCCGGCCAGTGTGCGCAAAAGGGTTGATTTTCCGGATCCGTTAGGCCCCAGCAGACCAATAACCTGGCCGCGTTCCATGGTCAGATGGAGATCCCGGGCCAGAATCAAAGGCGAACTTCCCGCATACGGGTATCCGATCGCCAGATCATGCGATTCCAATACAATGATATCTGGTTCAGGTCGGTTCATGATTCAACAGGAGTTCGTCCTCGACGGTTTCTAAGAACGACCCAAATAACTACCGGTGCCCCAAAAATTGCGGTGACTGTATTGATCGGCAGCACCTGGTTGGAGGCCGGAAGTTGGGCCAGAATATCACAAATAAGCATAATGATCGCCCCGCACATCAGAGTCGCCGGAGTCAACCGACGGTGATCAGATGTTCTGAGGATTGCCCTGGCCAGATGCGGAACCGCAACTCCTACAAAGGCAATCGGTCCGGTAAAAGCGGTTATGGCACCGGTTAATAAACTTGTTATCAATATAATAACGATTCTTGACCGTTTTACATTAACACCGATTACCCTTGCATGGTTCTCACCCAGAAGTAAGGCATTGAGCGGTTTCCGGAGGATTAATCCGGCGAAAATCCCGGCAATAACCAATGGTGTAAGGAGTTTCAGATGCGGAGCTGTTACCGCGCTGATGTCCCCAAACGTCCAAACCAGAAAACTCTTTACCGTATCGGGATCACTAAAATATTGCAGCAGGCTGACGATGGCGCCGGTAGCGCTTCCAAACATCATACCGATGATCAGGATGGATACCGAATCGGCCACCCTGACGGACACGAGGATCACAAAGAGCATGACGGCCAGGGCCCCGGCCATGGCTGCAATTACCATTCCCCAGTGACCATAAGGCAGCGCCTGAACCAGAGCATTTCCGCCGAACCAGGATGAGGCCATCACCAGTAAAGCCACACCCAGACTGGCACCGGAGCTGATCCCAAGGACGAAGGGTCCGGCCAATGGATTCCTGAAAAGAGTTTGCATAAGCAGTCCGCATAGCGCTAATCCCGAACCGGCAAGGATAGCGGTAATGGCTTTGGGCAACCGGAGGCTCCAGATAATATAGTCCATATTCTGGTTGTCAGATTTGCCAAGCAGAACATCAGAAAAATCTTTAAACGAAAGACGAACACTGCCGAACAGCAAATCCCCGAGAAAGGCAAGAATCAATATTCCAGCCAGTACAGGAAAAATCCATCCTGATCGCTTTGACGTCATCTTATTGATTAAATATCAATGGTTTATAATAATTCCAGATATGATCAGGGATTAATTCCGGATGCGCAATCGCCAACAAATCGGCCAGAACCCTATCAGGCCTAACAACAGCACTCTCCCAGAAATCATTTCCGCCATGGGAATTAACGCGGTTAAATACGCTGAACACCCGGTGTTCCTTCACTGCCCTGAAAACGGAATATCGTTCCTCTGCCCCAATTAATTGAGAAAGAGAATCCACATTGACGTTAATCCAAACCGGTGCATCAGCCAACTGATACACAACTGATTCGAAGCTCAGCGCCAGACTGGCCGACTGGTCGGTATCCTTCCAGAGATATTCCATTCCGGCATCCTCAAAAAACCGGGTCATATAATTTCTCCCTCCCGGCATGTACCAGGTACCTTTAAACACATTACCGGTCAGTACTTTGATCTTTTCCGGAGCTTCACGGCCCAGTTTAGCGCAGGCCAGATAATTCTTTTCGATCAGATCAAAAAGTGAATCAGCTTCCCTGATCTTACCCGTTATCAGTCCGAAAACCTTGATCCATTCCGCTCGCCCAAGAGGGGTCGATTCCATCCATTCCAGCACAAACATCACCGGAATGCCCATCCCGGTCAACCTTGTATCGGGGTAAAACTGCCCGTCGATGCCCGTTTGCAAAACCAGATCGGGTTTACTGGCAATAAGGTATTCCAGGTTATACTCCAGATCGCGCCCCATGCGCACCAGATCACCTTTCAGAAACCGGTTGAACAACAAGGTGTCGTATAATCTTTCCGGATTGTTGCAGCCGATAAGTTGATCAGCTGCACCGATGGCCGACAGGAATCCGGCATGAGTGGTGGAAGATGCAGCCAGACTCTTAACCGGGACAACGATATCAGTATAACCCTCCTTTGGTTTAACTCCGTATCTGGATTGAACAATCCGGTAACGGGCTATTCCTTTCCCTGCATTAATGGGATCAGATATTATCAGGATGGTTCCTGCCTCATTCCTTTCAAACCGGAAACCTTTTGCATAGGTAACCGACAGCAAAGAGGTATCCGGATTTCGGAAAGCTTTCGAAATATCCACCGCCGGCTGCTGCCTCCCCTGACACCCTGCAAGAACCAGAATAACAAGTACTGAAATCAGCACAATGCAATTGTCATCCCCGCGAAGGCGGGGACCCCGTGACGCTGCACTGAGTCCACCCTTGTCATCCCCGCGAAGGCGGGGACCCCTTGACGCTGTACTTAGTCTCATTTCCTTTTTTGAGTCACGAAGATAATGCTTCGGATTTTATCATACCTTAGAATCATTCTAAATAGTAAAAAAGGTATCTTTGCAATTGGTTATGACATTAGCGGAACTTCAAACAGGTCAGAAAGGCATGATCACCAAGGTGAAAGGCCGTGGTGTGTTCCGCAGGCGGATCATGGATATGGGTTTCATTCATGGCAAGGAAGTCACGGTGATTAAATCTGCTCCCCTTCAAGATCCCATTGAATATCTGATACTTGGCTATAATGTTTCCTTACGGCGCTCCGAAGCCGAACTGATTGAGATCTTGCCGGCAGGAGCACTTGTCACCCCGGCGAAGGCCGGGGCCCCTTCACGCTACACTGAGGCAGGCGCGAGTGTTAAGGACCACAGTGCATTGAGCGTAGGGGTCCCCGCTTTGAGTGACGTGGTTAGCGAAGGGGTCCCCGCTTTCGCGGGGATGACAGGTGCTTCCGGGTCATTACAGGAAACGCCCCTCCCACGCCTGATCGAAGTTGCCTTGGTGGGCAACCCCAATTGCGGCAAAACATCGATTTTCAACCTGGCCAGTAACTCACGGGAGCATACCGGGAATTACGCCGGAGTGACAGTGGACTCCAAAATAGCTGAAATCCAGTTTGATAATCAAAACTTCCAGCTGACAGACCTTCCGGGCACCTATTCCCTCAGTACTTACAGTCCTGATGAACTATTTGTCCGTGATCAACTTTTACTCGAACATCCGGATGTGGCCATAAATGTCGTTGATGCTTCAAACATCGAGCGCAACCTTTATCTGACCACGCAATTGATCGATATGGATATTCCGGTTGTGATCGCGCTCAACATGTATGACGAACTTGAGCAAAGAGGCGATATACTAAATCATGAACTCCTCGGTAAAATGCTGGGAATCCCCGTGGTTCCAACTGTCGGTATCAAAGGAACCGGTATTGATCAATTGTTCCGGAAAGTAATTGAGGTTATGGAAGGAAGGGATAGAATTACACGCCATATTCACATTCCGTATGATCCTGAGATAGAGATCAGCATAAAAAAAATCCAGAATAAAATATGGGATTCACCTGATTTTTCCGACCGCTTTTCGAGCCGGTTCCTGGCGATAAAGTTGTTGGAGCGCAATCCGGAGATCCTGAAATCGGTAAACGGGATAACGGCAACAAAGGAACTCACACAATTGGCAGATAAGGAAATCGCCCGCATTGAAAGCTTTTACAAGCAGGATGTTGAAAGCCTTCTTATTGATTCAAGATATGGGTTTATTTCAGGTGCTTTGCGTGAAACCCTGAAAAAGAAAGTGATCCCGGAAGACCAGAGAACCCCTACATCCAGAATTGATAGTATCCTAACGCATAAGTGGTTAGGTTTTCCCATTTTCCTGCTGTTTCTGTGGATCATGTTTCAATCGACCTTTAACCTCGGAAAATATCCGGTTCAGGGAATTGAAGCTGGTGTTCAGGCTTTGTCGGGATGGCTTCACCTGGTTCTTCCGACAGGAATTTTGAAAGATTTTCTGATCGACGGCATAATTGGCGGTGTTGGAGGAGTAGTCATATTTCTTCCTAACATTCTGATTCTCTTCTTTTTCATTTCATTTATGGAAGATACCGGCTATATGGCCAGGGTAGCGTTTATTATGGATAAACTGATGCATCTGATCGGCTTGCATGGGAAATCCTTTATTCCGCTCATCATGGGTTTCGGATGCAATGTTCCGGCAATTATGGCAACCCGGACCATTGAAAACCGGGGCGACCGGCTCATGACGATGCTGATTATTCCATTGATGTCATGCAGTGCCCGCTTACCGGTATACATTCTGATTGCCGGGGTGATTTTCCCGGGACAGGCCGCCAATGTGATTTTCGGGCTGTACCTGGTCGGGATCTTATTATCCATATTGATGACTTTGATTTTCAGGAACACACTGTTTCGTCATCAGGAGGCACCATTTGTAATGGAATTACCGCCTTACCGGAGTCCCCGAACGAATGCCATCCTAAAGCACATGTGGTTCAGAAGCCGCCTATACTTAATGAAGATGGGCGGAGTCATACTGATAGCATCCATGATCATATGGGCTTTGGGCTATTTTCCGAGAACCTCGGAAAATAAAACCCTGCAGTTGGAAGGTTCCGCGATCGGACATATTGGCCGTACTGTTCAACCTGTGCTGGCTCCGCTTGGCTTCGACTGGAAAATGTCGGTTGCCGTTCTATCCGGAATCGCCGCTAAAGAGGTGGTTGTAAGCACGATTGGCGTTTTATATCAGGACGGTGATCCTAACTCATCCATGCAGGACCGAATGATGAAATCGAAACATACCGAAGGCCGGTTGAAAGGTCAAAATGTATTTTCCCTTCGGGCCGGACTGGCATTTATGCTGTTTGTCCTGATCTATGTTCCGTGTATCGCGGTACTTGCCGCAATCCGCCGGGAATCGGGCAAATGGAAATGGTCGGCATTGATGATAGGCTACATGACCCTTCTTGCCTGGATCGTTGCCAGGTTAGGCTACTTCGTCACCGGCCTCTTCTGACTCCGGCAATCAATGCCCGGCCGGAAATAAAAAAAAGGCGGTTGCCCGCCTTTTCGTTAATGCCTTATCGGTTGAATCGGGGATTCGGTCTCCTCGGTCCCTCGGCGGGTCCTTCTGTGCGCGGACGAGCCTTCTTAACAACGATCCGGCTACCTTTGAAATCAGTCTCATTCAGCTCATCTATAGCAGCTTGAGCTTCACGATCGTCAGGCATCTCCACGAAACCAAATCCTTTTGACTGGTTGGTATCGCGATCAATGATCACTTTAGCCGAATCAACGCGGCCGTAAGTTTCGAAAAGCCCTTGAAGGTCTTCACCTTGTGTGTCAGAGCTTAACTTTGCAACAAAAATGTTCATAGTAAAGGGAAAAAGAGTTATTAAAAATTGATAAACAAAGATCATGCTTTTTTAATTAATAACCATATCAAAGTTAAATTATTGGATTAAAGTTTTTTACACATAATGCTCAATCCCTGAGAACTGACAGGGACAATGTTCCATGCTGTAGCTTTATTTTTATCTTCGCCCTATGCCGCGTTTCGATAAAAATACCCGTTTAACGATGGCCAACGAACTGGCTCACGAACGCCCGCCGGCTAATATTATGCATGTAACCATTAACCATTAACCATTAACCGATCCAATGGATTTCTCCCTAACCTCCGAATTTGTTCCCACCGGTGATCAGCCTGAAGCAATCCGTCAGCTGGTTGAAGGTGTCAATAGTTCAATCCCGTATCAAACCTTGCTTGGCGTTACCGGTTCAGGAAAAACCTTCACGATTGCCAATGTAATTCAGCAGATTCAACGCCCTACCCTGGTATTGAGCCATAATAAAACATTGGCTGCGCAGCTTTATAGCGAGTTTAAGGCTTTCTTCCCGGAGAATGCCGTTGAATTTTTCATCTCCTATTATGATTATTATCAGCCGGAAGCTTACCTGCCGATCAGCGACACCTACATTGAGAAAGATCTGGCTATAAACGATGAAATCGAAAAGCTCCGGCTGAGTGCCACCTCTTCCCTGTTATCAGGCAGAAGAGATGTAATTGTTGTAGCTTCAGTCAGTTGCATCTATGGAATCGGAAATCCGGATGATTTTCACAAGAATACCATCACGATTCAAAAAGGCCAGACCCTTTCACGAAACAAATTCCTGAGAATGCTGGTGGATAGTTTATACAGCCGGAATGAGGTTGAGTTCAGTCATGGGAATTTCAGGGTCCGGGGAGATACCGTCGACATCCACATAGCTTACGGCGATGTAGCCTACCGGGTGGTTTTCTGGGGTGATGAAATTGAAAGTTTAGAGATTATTGACCCGATATCAGGATACTCCAAAGATAAACCTGATGCTCTGACCATCTACCCGGCGACCATCTTTGTGACAACTAAAGAGAGGATTAAAACTGCCATTCACCAGATCCAGGATGATATGGTCCTTCAGACGGCCTATTTTCATGAAATCGGCAAACATCTGGAAGCCAAACGATTGGAGGAGAGAACTACTTTTGATCTGGAGATGATCCGCGAATTGGGACACTGCTCAGGTATTGAAAATTACTCGCGGTATTTTGATGGCCGTGCTCCGGGTACACGTCCATTTTGCCTGCTCGACTATTTTCCTAATGATTTTCTGATGGTTGTCGATGAGAGCCACGTAACCATTCCTCAAATCCGTGCAATGTATGGCGGTGACCGTTCCCGGAAGAAAAATCTGGTGGAATACGGGTTTCGGTTGCCGGCAGCAATGGATAATCGTCCTCTGAAATTCGATGAATGGGAAACACTTACCATGCAGACGATCTTTATGTCGGCTACACCTGCACCCTATGAATTGGAGCAATCAGAAGGAATTGTGGTGGAACAGGTTATCCGCCCAACCGGGCTGCCGGATCCAATTATTGAGGTGAGGCCATCAGGAAACCAGATTGACAACCTGCTTGGCGAAATCCGTTTACGTATTAAACTGAATGAAAGGGTTTTAGTCACCACCCTTACGAAGAGAATGGCTGAAGAACTGACCAAATACCTGAGTAAGATCAACATCAATTGCCAGTATATCCATAGCGATGTAGAAACGCTTGAGCGTGTGGAAATCATAGCCGGGTTGCGAAGCGGTCAATTTGATGTGTTGATAGGTGTTAATTTATTGCGCGAAGGATTGGACCTGCCGGAGGTATCGTTGGTAGCCATACTCGATGCCGACAAGGAAGGTTTTCTGCGTTCGGAGGTTAGTCTGACCCAGACTGCAGGACGTGCGGCACGAAATCTGAACGGGTTGGTAATTATGTATGCCGACCGGATTACGCGAAGCATGAAGCGGGCCATTGATGAGACAAACCGCCGCCGGGAAAAGCAGCTGAAATACAACGAGATTAACGACATTACCCCGCAGCAGATAATCAAGGCTCAGCGGTCGGGCATTGCCGAACTGAAGGGCAAACCAGGCAAAAAAGCTTACTTTGAAAGAGAAAAACCGGATATCGCTGCTGATCCCGTAATCAGGTATATGGATAAATCCGCACTGGAATCCCTCCTGAGCCAAACCAAAGCAATGATGAAAAAGGCTGCAGCAGATCTCGACTTTATCGAAGCCGCACGGTTACGCGACGAGATGTACGCGATAGAACGGAAGATCAAGGGAGCGTAAGAGAAGGAAGTTTCTTATCCTAAATAAGTCTTCAGCAACTTACTCCGCGAAGTATGCCTTAACCGGCGGATAGCTTTTTCTTTGATCTGACGGACGCGCTCACGGGTAAGTCCGAATTTTTCCCCGATTTCCTCCAGTGTCATTTCTGAACAACCTATTCCAAAGAAAAGCTTTATTATATCCTGTTCACGTTCCGTAAGGGTTGCCAGGGCACGATCGATTTCCCGGCTGAGTGATTCATTAATAAGAGCATGGTCGGCATTCGGCGAATCATCGTTGATCAGGACATCAAGCAGGGAATTAGCCTCACCTTCGACAAATGGAGCATCAACCGAAATATGCCGGCCTGAAACCCTGAGTGTATCAGAAATCTTCTCAGCCGGAAGATCCAGTACCACCGAAAGTTCTTCGGCCGACGGCTTTCTTTCATTTTCCTGTTCGAAACGGGAGTAAGCTTTGTTGATTTTATTGAGTGATCCAACCTGGTTAAGCGGAAGCCGAACGATACGTGATTGCTCTGCAAGAGCCTGAAGGATGGATTGGCGAATCCACCATACAGCATAGGAGATGAATTTAAATCCGCGGGTTTCATCGAACTTTTCAGCAGCTTTAATTAATCCAAGATTCCCTTCGTTGATAAGATCAGGTAAACTTAATCCCTGATTCTGATATTGCTTGGCCACTGATACAACAAACCGGAGGTTGGCTTTGGTGAGTTTTTCTAACGCTTTCTGGTCACCCTTCTTGATCCGTTGTGCCAATTCAACTTCTTCTTCAACCGTAATGAGCTCTTCCTTACCAATTTCCTGCAGATATTTATCAAGCGATGCACTCTCACGATTGGTAATGGACTTAGTGATTTTTAACTGCCTCATAGAATGATTTTCTGGAAAAAAAATGTGCGCAAAGTTAGCCCTTTAACGTCTAATATCCAAAAAGGTTTCAAACCTGCAATTGTACCCATAAAAACAAGAGCTGCAGGCAAAATTCCGGCAGCCCCTGTCTGGATTTTTGCTGTTCTATTTTCTAAAATAGTAATCATTCTTGCCGTCAGGGCCGATCCCTTCGATAAAAACACCACCCGTGATCCGTTCGATATAAGATCTTACATCCTGTACATCCTGAACCTCAGCACGGTTAATATTGGTGATCACGAACCCTTCGGGAATACCGGCATCTTTAAATTTGCCATCGTGGATTTTGGTTACGCGAACTCCCCCATCGATGTTTAACTTTTCAAGATCCTTATCGCTCACTTTTTCCAGGTCCGCTCCCAGGTAAGCCCAGAATTCCGAAGAACCAACCGTTTTGGTATCGCCCGATTGAGTTTTCAGGGTAACATTAAATTCTTTCTCATCACCTTTACGGTTAACCGTTACCACTACTCTATCTCCCGGACGGTGCGGAGTAATCTGCTCCTGCAGGTCGCCCATAGAGTTTACTTTTGCACCATCCAACCCAATGATAACATCCCCTGATTTCAAACCGGCCTTAAGGGCCCCGCCATCCTGGGTAAGATCAGTTACATAAACTCCTTTATTAACCTTAAGATTCTCCCGGTCAACTAATTCCGGTGTAACCGATCCGCCCTGGATACCGATTACCACCCGCTGAACTTCACCAAACTCAATAATATCGCTGACCACCTTGCGCGCAATGGTAACTGGAATGGCAAAAGAGTAGCCTGAATAGTATCCGGTTTGAGAAGCAATGGCAGTATTTATACCAATCAGTTCACCCTGGAGGTTAACCAAGGCACCCCCGCTGTTACCCAGATTTACAGCAGCATCAGTCTGAATAAAGGATTCAATCCCGGTTCGAACCTGGTTGGAATTTTGTCTTTCAAACGGATTATTCGAGCCGTTCCCGATTATGCCGACATAACGGCCCTTAGCACTGACAATCCCCGCTGTTACAGTAGATGAAAGATTAAATGGATTTCCTACCGCCAAAACCCAGTCACCTACCTCGAGCTCATTCGAATTGCCGAAAGTGAGGAATTGGAGATTATCGGCTTTTATCTTGATGACAGCTACATCGGTCTGAGGATCGCGTCCCACGATCGATGCTTTTAATACCCGGCCATCATTCAGGGTAACTTCGATGCTGTTGGATCCTTCGATTACATGATTATTGGTAACGATATGTCCCTCAGCATCAATTATGACACCTGAACCGAAACCGGTCATCTCGCGGTTCATTGACCGTGGATTGCCGAAGAACCAATCCTGAATATTATCATATCCGTATTGCTTAACCTGGCTCACTGTTTTCACGTGAACGACTGCATGTACTGATTTCTTAGCCGCCAGCCTGAAGTCAGGGGCAGCAAAAGTGGAGGCAGGCAAGCCTGTATACTGAACAGGGGTTTGCTCTCCCTTTTGCACAATGACCGTTTTTGAATGATCAAACCGGGAATAGATCGCTATTCCGATCAAACTGCCAACTATTGCTATCAGCAGTGTTCCAAAGATTCTTTTCGAGTTCATAATTTGAACAATTTTGTATTGTCGACTAAATTTTATTCACTTTACCAAGTTTTCAAAAAGCATGCCTTTCGAGGTTTAAAACGTTCAAATATGGCGAAGAGTTGCACAGGGAGGCAGAAGTTTAACAAAACTTAATTGTATTGGCTGATTTCCTTAACAGATGTTAACAATATGAGCACTATACGTTTCCAGAAATGGCAGGGAGCAGGTAATGATTTTATCATAATAGATAATCGGGACAACCAGTTTGTTGCACTTAATGCCGATCTGATCAGCAGGTTATGCGACCGTCATTTTGGCATAGGAGCCGATGGACTCATGCTGATCGGTCCATCAAAAGATTTTGATTTTGAAATGATCTTCTATAATTCCGATGGCTATCCTGCCGAAATGTGCGGAAACGGTGGGCGGTGCATTGCTGCGATGGCCTCACAATCGGGGATATTCAGCAAAAAAACCACATTTCTCACCACAGATGGTCCCCATGATGCCGAGGTAGCCCGGGAGGATTGGATCAGGCTGAGGATGACGGAAATTAAGGGTATTGAACTGGTTAAAATCCCGATCCTGGAGCCTTTAGCTATCGGAAACGCCACCTTTCTAAATACCGGAGTTCCTCATTTGGTGGTTTTCGTCAATGATCTTGAGTCAGTTAATGTAGAAACAGCCGGCAGAACCCTTCGGAACCTTGATCAATTTTCACCCGCCGGCACCAATGTCAATTTTGTAAAAGTTGTCGGTCAGACTTTATATGTCCGCACCTATGAGCGCGGCGTAGAAGGCGAAACCCTCGCTTGTGGAACCGGAAATGTTGCTGCAGCAGTTGCTGCCGAATGGACCTTTAATTCCGGGTTCTCAGAATATGATTGTGTAGCCCTGGGTGGCAGATTGAAAGTATCTTTCAACCGCCATGGCAAAAACAGGTTTACTGATGTGTGGCTTGAGGGACCGGCAATGAAGGTTTATGAAGGGACAATTGTGTTACCAGATAAAAAAACCACGGAGACACGGAGAACATAGAGAAACACAGAGATGATTAGTCAAAATCTCCGTGAAACTCCGTGTTCTCTGTGCCTCTGTGCCTCTGTGGTGAGTAGTTAAGCATCAATCTTCGCATACTTGGCATTCTTCTCTATGAACTCCCGGCGCGGAGCAACTTCATCCCCCATAAGCATCGAGAAGGTACGGTCGGCCGAAGCGGCATTATCGATGGTCACCTGACGCAAGGTGCGGAATTCCGGATTCATGGTGGTCGACCAGAGCTGTTCGGCGTTCATCTCTCCCAAACCTTTGTAGCGTTGGACATGAACTCCCCCCTCTTTGCCGCCACCCAACTCAAGGGTCAATGCTTCACGTTCGGCATCCGTCCAGCAGTAACGCTCCGTTTTCCCTTTTTTCACCAGGAAAAGCGGCGGTGTGGCGATGTATACATGTCCTTGTTCGATCAATGAGTGAAGATATCTGAAGAAGAAGGTCAGGATCAGCGTGGTAATATGACTTCCATCGACATCGGCATCCGTCATGATGATTATTTTGTGATACCTGAGGCCCTGAAGGTTGACTTCCTTGCTGTCTTCATCAGTACCTATGCTGATGCCCAGAGCAGTAAAAATATTCTTGATCTCTTCGTTTTCATAGATTCTATGCTGCATAGCCTTCTCCACATTGAGAATCTTACCCCTCAAAGGCAATATGGCCTGAAACTGGCGGTCGCGGCCTTGTTTGGCCGTACCACCTGCAGAATCTCCCTCAACGAGATAAAGTTCGCAGGTTGATGGATCATTATTGGAACAGTCGGCCAGTTTTCCCGGCAATCCCGATCCGATTAATACATTTTTACGCTGAACCAGTTCGCGGGCTTTTCTTGCAGCATGACGGGCCGTAGCAGCAAGAATTACCTTATTGACAATTGCACGGGCCTCTTTCGGATTTTCTTCCAGGTAATTTTTCAGCATCTCACTGATTGCCTGATCAACAGCCAGACTCACCTCGCTGTTGCCCAGCTTGGTTTTAGTTTGCCCCTCGAACTGGGGTTCCTGGACTTTTACCGAAAGAATGGCGGTGAGGCCTTCCCTGAAATCATCTCCATTGATATCAAACTTCAATTTGCTCAGCATCCCCGAATCATCGGCATAACGCTTGAGTGTCCTGGTTAAACCTCTGCGGAATCCCAGAAGATGGGTACCGCCTTCTATAGTGTTGATATTATTGACATAGGAGTGGACATGTTCATTAAAGGTGGTGTTGTATTGCATGGCAATCTCAACCGGGATATCACCTTTCTCTGTTTCAATACAGATAACCTTATCGATCAGTTTTTCACGGCCTTCATCCACGTAGGCAACAAATTCCTTCAGACCTTCTGTGGAGTAAAACTCCTCATGAAGAAAACTTCCATCATCCTGGATAATACGCTCATCCGTCATGGTCAGGCGGATCCTCTTATTCAGAAAGGATAATTCGCGCAAACGCTCAGCCAGTATTTCCGCCTTATATTCAGTTGTTTTAAAAATCTCCGGATCCGGAAGGAAATGAATAGTTGTTCCATTCTTTTCAGAGGTACCAATCACCGTTACCGGTACCTGCGGTATTCCTTTTTTATATGTCTGCTGATATATTTTCCCATCTCTGTGAATTTCTGCTGTTAAGAGCATCGAAAGTGCATTAACACAGGATACGCCTACTCCATGGAGCCCTCCCGAAACCTTATAACTCTCCTTATTGAATTTACCGCCGGCATGCAAAACCGTCATGACCACTTCCAGTGCCGACTTATTTTCCTTTTCGTGAAGGTCAACCGGAATACCCCTCCCATCATCGATAACCGTAATGCTGTTATCCGGATGAATGATCAGGTTGATGTTCTTGCAATACCCCGCCAGTGCTTCATCGATGGAATTATCTACCACCTCATAAACCAAATGGTGCAATCCGCGCTCGTATATATCCCCTATATACATTGCAGGACGCTTCCGCACTGCCTCTAAACCTTCTAAAACCTGAATACTGTCCGCTGAATAATCATTACCGTTTGACTTGATAGGTAAATCGCTCATATTGTGATATTTATATACAAAAACTATTGCTCTGGAAAAATCAGACAAAGATAGCAAAAAGGTGGAATTTTATCTCAAAAAATCCAGGACAATCCAGCAATAATATTTATCCTTTGCATAGGATAATTCTGCCAGATAAAATACTTGTCTGAAATAAGGTTGTTGACCTGCGCAAAGGCCGCCATCCATGAGGTAATACGATAATCGGCTGTCAGGTTCACATCAACAAGCCCATTCAGCTCCTTAACCTTACCGATTAATGGATCCGGTTCAGGAACGCTGTATTTTCCAAATAGGAACAAATCGGCTTTAATCACCAGTTTTTTCTTCCAGGCATACCTGGTAGTAAAGTTCAGATCCCATCCGGGTTTATGCCATGGTGCAGGTAAAGAATCCAGTTTATACTGGTAATAGTTCCCTTTCAGGATAAAAGACAGGTTATCGCTTTGCCGCAGGGAAATTTCACCGCCTGACTTCAGAATACTCCCATTATCATAAACAGCAAGGAACTTATTTTTTAAAGGAGAGGTTTCATCCGGCACATAAAAGAACAAGTTCCGGGCGTCTTCCCAAGAAACGGACAGGTTAAAGGCCACTGCAGGAGCGATACGCCCCCTCAACCCTCCGTAAGCAATAAACCGGTGGTTGGTAGGCTTGATCTCGGGATTGTCAACTATATATGGATTCTCCCGGGTTATCGACCGATAGGTGTGGTTTTCATAATACCCGTTTAATCCGAAATAAGGAACCAGCAAATTGGTAATATTGATTTCAACGTTCATCCGGGGATAAAACAGAAACTTCTCCGCATTCCGGTCCATCGCTACTTTTGGTCCTGCTAACAGTTTGACGAATTTCCAGTTAAACCCGATCCAGGGATCGAGGTGGGCAATGGCATAACTCAGAGTGTTGGGCTGATGGGTCCGGTATACATAATCACCACCGATTTCTCCGCCCAAAGAGATTTTTTCAAATTCTTTGGATAACGAGACATCCAGTTTGCCTTCATGCTCCATCTCTTGCCGGTCATCCAGGAGAAAATCATAACCGCCATCAACCCTGTATTGCCATCCATTATTACTTTTTTGATTCGAGCGCAATCCCATCTTGGTTCCCAGGATGATAAACCGCTGAAAAGGAACTGAATCCTTCTGGGTTAGCCTAAAATTCATCGGGGTTACCGGCGTTCCGTTCTTCAGTGAATCAGTACTGTAGCCATAGAGGTAATGATGATCTTCCGAGAAATAGACATCCGAAGCAAATGTCGACTTTGGAAGAAACCTCTGCCCGTAAAGCCGAACCTTGCTATCACCATAGCCGGCATAGATTTTCCGCTCATCGGCCATCTTCACAAATCCTTGCGAGGACTGGTGGCTGGCATCCACACCCAGACTCATTTTTTGATTCCGGAGAGTATTCAGGGATAGTTTTCCCATCGGAGTCCAATAGTTTCCAAAACCCAGAGTGATTTGCGAAGGTTTCAGGTCATCGGGTGGTAAAGGCCGGTAATCATTAGCATCCAGGTCTTTTAGCCGCAACAAAGGATTAATTCTGGCGGCCTGGATGAAATAATCAAAATGGGTTGGTACCTGAACCGAATCATCCAACCTTGGAATAAACCGCGTTTTAAAGGCATCGCCAATGGTTGGGCTATAGGGCCTGACCACATTAACTTCCTTATTCATACCCTCCTGGGCTTTCAAACCTGGCAATTGAGAAACCAGCAAAAGGAGGGTAAAACAATATTTACAATACCCATATAATCCAATATTCATTCGTGTCATGGTTACTATTTTTCTTGGTTTTGGGTGTCAATCCATTTGAGTTTCTCATCTACAATCGTCATAATACCATCATCCTGCCGGGTGTAATTCTCCTTCAGAATCTGCAGGGTAGCTTTAGCCTGGAACAGATCACCGCGTTTAAGATAGATCTCCGACCAAAGGATATAGCCCTTGGCCAGCCAATACTGATGGGTGGTATTCTGGTCCAGAAATTCCAATATCTCTTTCTCGGCCTGATCTACCTGTCCCTTCTTGAACATAATATCGGCAATGAGATATTTCGATTCCGCTCCTTCTACATTCTTAACATCCCTGGCAACCACCGAAAGGACATCCAGCGCTTTTTCCTGATCACCGGTTTCCAGATATGCCTTTCCCAGCTTGTAAGATGCCTCGCGGACAATCTCTTCCGGCACCTTATCGGTTGAAAGTACATTCTTTGCCGATTGGATTACCGTTGCGTAATCTTTTTGCTTAAAGGAACATCGCATAATTCCAATCCGGGCATCCAGAATATTTGCAGGAACCTCTGCCTGCTGCAGCAATTGCTGATACAACACCAGGGCCCGATCGAAGTTGGACTGCTGGTAACTGATTTCACCGGTTCGGGCCAGGGCCACTTCAGAAAACTCATTCCTTCCCCTGGCCAAAATAAAGGAATAGGAACTAAGGGCCTTGTCGAGCTCGTTTGCACGATAGGTGCAATCTCCGATATAATAATGGGCATTCAGAACAAATTGTCCCTGCGGAAAACGTGCGATATACTGCTCAAGATTCTTCATGGCCTTTTCGCAGTTTCCCTGCATATATAAATTCTCAGCTGCCTGGTAGATAAGGCTATCTTGCTGCGACAATGATATATCGGTAGTTCTTCCGGTAGATTGTACGTATGTCAGATATTCATCTACCTGATTGTTATCAACATATATATTCTTTAACCCATTGAGTGCATCTACCGATTCCTGTGTATCGGGCCAGGTGGATACCACTTTCTTATACATGGCCATGGCTTCTTCATTCCGGTTGGAATTGAAATAGATTAACCCCAGCTGTACATAGGATTTTCTCACATAGGAGCTGTTCGGATATTTGTTAATCAGGTCCTTAAAGGTCTGTGTGGCGTCCAATGGCTGATTGAGATCGATGTATGAACGCCCGATCTCATACAGGGCATCATCTGTATAAGGAGATTTCGGGTAGTCTTTAAGCAGCTTGTTCAACACTTCGATTTTCTGTGCGGATTTTTGCACTAACCCGAGTGAGAATCCTTTTTGGAAGATAGCATATCCGGCGTCCTCAGTGCGCAGGCCAACTGCTTTGTCGTAATATTCAATAGCCTGCCAGTAAGTCCGGCCCATGAAGTAACAATCACCGATCCGGTTATAGGCATCGGCCATCAGTTTATCCTGCTTTTTAGCGCTTCCCGTAAAACGGCGGAACCAATTAGCTGATTCGGTATAATTTTTCTGGTTAAAATAGGAGTATCCCATACCATATTGGGCCAACTGATATTCAGGCATCCTGTTAGCTCCGGGACAATTCAAAAACCGATCGTAACTTTCAGCTGCTTTGTCATAGGCTTTGATATTATACCATGCCTCCCCTTGCCAGTAAAAGCAAAGAGCGCGGATATGATCATCATAATTTCCGTACTCCAGTGACCGGTCAAACAAATCGATGGCTTCCCGATATTTAAGATTATTAAAAAGTTCGAGCGCACGGTAATAGGCTATCCGCTGATAAGCTTTCTTTACTTCGGGATTCTTATTTTTTATTTTATCCAACGCAACCAGTGCCTCTTGGTAATTGCGGGTATTCATAAATACCTTAACCATATAATCATATACCTCATCCTGATATTTGGAATCCGGAAAAGTGCTCAGAAATTCTTCAAATGCACGAAGGGTTTCTCCGGAGATAGATAAATCAAAATTTAATTTGGCATAATTGAGCAATGCCTCCTCCTGAAGGGTTTTATCAAGAGTTAAGGAAGCTGCCTTTCGAAATGCTGACCTTGCTTTCAGTTTGTCATTCAGGTTCACCAGTATTCCACCAAGCAGGTGGTTTGAAGATTGCGTCAACAGATCATTTGCATCGCTGATCAGTTCAAGTTCCTTAACGGCTTCCGGATTTTGATGATTCATGTAATAGGCATATCCCAACGCGTAATGTTCATCCCGGGACATGGTTTTAGTGCCCTTGCGATATTGCTCCAGATATGGAATCGCTTCAGTAAACCGGTTAAGCCTGAAATAGGAATCACCTATTATTCTGGCCATTTCATTCTGTTGATCGGGTTTTGCATTCCGGATCAGCTGCGATGCAAGTGCAATTACCTCGTCAAATTTTTCTTGAGCATAATAAATCTGGGCAACATAAAAGCGGGATGAGTTGCCAAACTCTTTGCTGGTTTGGAGGCCAAGAAAACCCTTCAGTGCTTTGTCATAGTTTTTGTCCTGATAAACGGTGTAATAATAATAGTAGGTGGCGGCCTCCCTGAAATCACCGTCCGTATTCATAACCTGTTCAAACAGAGGCTGTGCTTTTTTATAGGCCTTATCAACAAAAAAACAATACGCTGAATAGAATTGATATTCAGTATGATATTCTGTTCCAAGTTTTTGAATTTTTACTTGCTGCAACCAGCCTGAGGCCCGCTTAAATTTCTTATTTACGAACAATACTTTGCCCATTTCAAAGCGGGCAAGGTTTGCTTTTGAGCTCTCGGGATACTTTTCCAGAAAATTCTCCACCAAAGATTCTCCGTTATCATGATCCAGCTGAATGGCACACATCGCCTGGTAAAAGGCTGCATCTGCACGGGAGGTGGCTTCCTGACCCTCCGTCCGCCGGAGGTATTCGGTGAACCTGAGTTGTGCTGCTCCAAACTGGGCTTTATGAAATAATTCCAACCCTTCTTTCAGGTCGGCATCCTGATCTCGGTAAATGGCTGATTGCTGAGCATGTACCGAACCATTGAGCAGGATCAGCAGAAAAATCGGAACAAGGACTAGTCGATAGCGATTCATAGCTTGTGGTGTTTCGTCTAGAAAGAATAACTATAATTCCCCGGTTTTATTTTTACTTTAGCAAAGATATAATCTCCACAAACATGGAATCCGTTATCGACCTCCATCATGCTTCGGTTTTTCAACAAATGAATCTCGTTCTGGATAATGTCTCACTCAAGGTTAATTCCGGAGAATTCGTTTACCTCATCGGTAAAGTCGGCACAGGTAAAACCAGCCTGCTGAAAACTCTCTATGCAGAATTACCTTTGCGCGACGGCCAGGGATATATCGCCGGGTTTGATCTTAAAAACATAAAACAAAGGGATATACCGAAACTTCGCCGGAAAATCGGTATGGTTTTTCAGGATTTCCAGTTGCTCGACGACCGCAGTGTTTATCAAAACCTGGCCTTTGTTCTCGGAGCTACCGGATGGAAAGACCGGCAATCCATAAAAAGAAGGGTTTCGGAGGTTCTCGACCATGTCGACCTGCATTATAAAGATGATAAGCACCCTCACCAGCTGTCGGGCGGGGAACAGCAGCGTGTGGTTATTGCACGGGCTCTGTTGAATGATCCGGAAATTCTGCTGGCTGATGAACCAACCGGCAACCTCGATCCCGATACCAGCGAAGAGCTGATGCGCCTCCTCATCAGTATCAGCCACAGCGGCCGGGCTATTCTGATGGCAACCCACGATTACAATATGATCCGTAAATTCCCCTTCAGGACCGTCAGATGCGAAAGCGGCCGATTGGATCCGGTAGAACCCTCGCAAAATTATTTCGACTTTGAGAAAGTGATGAGAATATAAGGACGTGAGGACGTGAGGGAGATAAGCCAGGGTGCCCCTTATCAGTGGATAACATTGATTAACAGATAATTTTGGGGCTTTAGCCCCATTTTCTTATCCCTGCATCGGCATTATGTAGGGGCAGGCCTTGCGCCTGCCCTATCAAATATTATGTAGGGGCAGGTTGCGCCTGCCCGTTTGAATGATTGGTAGGGGCAGGCTGAGTCTGCCCGCATCGGTTGTCCATTTCAGGTTATCTAACCCAACGGAAAAAAATTCAGAAGCTCTTTTTCTTCGGCCTCCCAGGTATAATCGGGGGCGGCAGCTAATGCCCTTGCACGCCATGTTTGGAGCAACTCCGGATTGTTAAGGATTGAGATTATCGTTTGGCTAAGATATTCCGGATCAAACCTATTGATTATCAATCCAAATCCTATTTTTTCAACTATTTGCCTGATCTCCGGCAGATCTGAAGCGATAACCGGAATTCCTGCCTGCAGGTAATCAAAAAGTTTGTTGGGAAGGGCATAATGATAATTCAGGCCTATATCCTGCTCCAGGCTCATTCCCAAAGCAGCCTGCCTGGTAAACCACGAAAGCTGGTCGAACGGCACTTTGCCCGTGAAAAAGACCCTGCTGCACAGATCAAGGCGCCTCGCTAAATCCTCAAGTTGAACCTTGATATCACCATCACCGACAATGAGCAAATGATAATCCGGCATCTGTGGCAGCGCATGTATCATTTCCTCCAATCCCCTGCCAACATTTACCGCTCCCTGGTAAATAATTATCGGACGGTCTCCAAACCCGGCAGGAAGACTTCCGGAAACCGGTTCTGGCCGGTTAGCGGATGGTACATTGCGGATCACCCTCACAGCGGTACCGTATTTCAATTCATAAATATTTGCAATAGAACTATTTACGGTATATACAGATGTTAACCGCGGGAAAATCAATGCCTCGATGAATTCCCAGATTCTTTTAACCCGCGCCCGGTTGACCAACTCGGGCACCTCTGTAAAGTATTCATGGGAATCGTAAACGATTTTTTTTCCGCGGATCAGGCCTGCCAGGAACACTGCAGGAAGCGTATCCAGGTCATTGGCCAGAAAGATATCGGCTTTAACAAAAATAAGATATCTTAATAGCCTGATATTGTAGGCGATATAAAAAAATGGACCTTTGTTAAAAAGCAACCTGAATCTCCGGCATCCATAAGGCTGTGAAACCGGCATGGAATTAGGCAACCGGCGGCCAACCAGCACAGGTTGGTATCCGAATTTGATCAGGCTCATCGCAACTTTATGAATACGCTGATCACCTGAGAGGTCATTGGTTACCGCAAGGATGACGCGATTATTCATGAAAGGTCGGATTATAGGAATTGTAACCACTCACCACAGAGGCACGGAGACACGGAGTTTCACGGAGATTAGCCTTTTGACAATTTCTCAAAATTATATTTAACTCAATAGCACGACCAAATATCTTGTTCGAAATTTCATTTATATATCTTTTAATAATCATCTCTGTGTCTCTCTATGTTCTCTGTGTCTCCGTGGTTTTTTGTATCCTGTCATTTGCTGCAGAATACTTACCAGAAATTCAAACTAACAATAAAACGAAAAATAGCGGTTTTATTATAACGAACTTATCTTTACACCATGATAAAGATCCTTCAGAATTATCCTTTGAAACAATCCAACTCATTAGGATTGGACTCCATCGCCCATTTGTTTATTGAAACAGATGATCAAAAAGAGCTTTTAGATGCATTGAATACCAATAACATAGATCAAAGCAACCTGCTTCTGCTTGGCACCGGCAGTAATATCCTGTTAAGCGTTCCGAACGTTGGAACGGTTATTCATGCAGTCAACACCGATATTACCATACTCGAAGTATCACGGGATTCTGTCCTGATAAAATGCGGTGCCGGCCTGGATTGGGATGAATTTGTGGAGTGGACAGTCAGTCACGGCTATGGCGGCCTTGAAAACCTTTCTCTTATCCCGGGTTCAGTTGGTGCGGCCCCGATCCAGAATATTGGTGCTTACGGCACTGAAGTCGCAATTTGGGTGGAGTCCGTCCGGGTTATTGATCTTTCAACATCCCGTCAGTTTACGCTCTCCCGTGATGAGTGTCGTTTCGGATATCGCGACAGCCTGTTTAAAGATCCCGCTCACCGGTCATGGCTGGTATGGGAGGTGATTTTTCTGTTAGATAAAGATCCGCGGGTCAATCTCACCTATAAACCTTTGAAGCAGGAATTTCCAACAGGTTACCAACCTGATATCAAGGAGGTGAGGGAAGCCGTTATCCGGATTCGCCGTTCAAAGTTGCCCGATCCGGCCGAGATCGGTAATGCCGGCAGCTTCTTTAAAAACCCGGTAATCAGTGCATGCCAGGCCGGGCTCCTGCAGGAAAATTATCCGGAAATGCCAACTTTCTACCATGATCCCGGAACCGTAAAAATACCTGCCGGGTGGCTGATCGAGCAGTGCGGATGGAAAGGTTTCCGTGAAGGACAGGTCGGAGTGTATCCGAAACAAGCCCTGGTTTTAGTCAATTACGGCGGTGCGACCGCCAATGAGGTACTGAGCCTGGCGTACAGAATAGTAGAATCAGTTAAAAAGTCATTTGGGATAAAACTCGAAATGGAAGTCCGGGTAGTTTAATTTTTATGAAGGGCCCGCTGATATTTTCTCGCATTTGCCAGATGTTCGCTGTACGACCGGGCAAATACTGAATAGCCGCTGAAATCCTCTTTGGCGCAGAAATACAGATAATCATGTTTTTGATAGTTCAGGCACGCATCGATAGCCTGAACGGAAGGTATCCTGATAGGCCCCGGGGGCAAACCTGCATATTTATAAGTATTATACGGGGAATCAATGGTTAGGTGGTTATGAAGGACCCGTTTTATAGAGTAATCACCTAAAGCATAAATAACCGTTGGATCGGCCTGCAATCGGATGCCTTTTTTAAGACGGTTAATATATACGCCTGCAACGATGGGCATATCTTCAAGCTTAAATGTTTCTTCCTGAACTATCGCTGCCAATGACATCAGCTGGAATTTATCCAAACCTATTTCTTTCAGGCGGCTCTCCCGTGCCGGATTCCAGAACGCTTTAAACTCCTGGTTCATCCTTTCGAGGAATTGCTCTGCATTGGTGTTCCAGAGAAAACGGTATGTATTGGGAATAAACATCACCCGCCATTGGTCCGGTGTATATCCGAAGGAAGAAATAACCGCAGAATCGCGGAAAGCTTTGATTAATGCTGCTGAATCGGCTTCGATTTGTTTTGAAATAACCCCGGCCAGCCGATCGAAATACCGGGTGGTATTGAATACCAGGTTCACCTCAGCCTGCCTGCCAGATCGGAGGATATCCACTATTTGCGAATTGGACATCCCTTTAAGCAGCAGATAGCGACCCGGTTTTATGCTTGCCGGGTACTCTTTTCTCTTGGCAACCCAATCGAAACCCCGATCATATTTTAACCAGCCTGACTTCTTGAAATCCATATAAACCTGAGGATACTGCGATCCGGTTCTGATAAAAAAATAGACAGAATCCTTTTCCGGTTTGGTGAGGCTTGGACTGTAAATCCAGGTATACAAAACACTTCCGCCGGTAACCAGCAACAAAAGGACTAAAGCCCCTCCAATGAGGCCACTTTGCAATAAAAGTTTCTTCCGTGGCATATAACTATTTTAGCCTGGATAAAGCCCCGGCAATGCGGTCAATGGCTTTATTAATAGTCTCCTGTGAAGTGGAATAAGAAATCCGGATGCATCCCGGAGCACCGAATGCCGAACCTGAAACCAGTGCTACATGGGCTTCATTCAGCAAGTACATCACCAGGTCGGTTTCGTTAGCTATAACTGTCTGGCCATCTGATTTCCCAATAAAAGCAGTTACATCAGGCAGCACATAAAATGCACCGGGGGGATTGTTGGTCCGGACTCCGGGTATGGCCGAAAGACGTTTAACCACCAGGTCGCGCCTGCTCTTAAATTCAGCCACCATGGTTTTGATAACCGACTGATCACCAAGCAATCCGGCAATAGAAGCTTTCTGCGCAATCGTGCTCGCCCCGGAAGTATATTGTCCCTGAAGTTTTTGGCAGGCTTTCGCCAGCCACAGTGGACCAACCATGTATCCAATCCTCCAGCCGGTCATTGCATAACCTTTTGAAACACCATTGATTATTGCCACCCTATCCCGGATCGGTTCAAACTGGGCAATCGATTCATGCTTGCCATCGTAATTAATGTATTCATAAATCTCGTCTGAGATGATCAGGATTTGCGGGTGCTTTTCAAATACCGCGGCCAGTTCGGAAAGTTCACTGCGCGAATAAATTTCACCTGTTGGGTTTGAAGGCGAACTGAACAAAAAAGCCCTGGTTCTCGGGGTTATCGCTGCCTCCAGCTGACCGGCAGTGATTTTGAAATTCTGTTTAATTCCGGCATTAACCACAACAGCCTTCCCTTCGGCCATTTTTATGATCTCCGGATAAGAAACCCAGTATGGAGCCGGCATAATTACCTCATCACCAGGGTCAACAGTGCTCAGCAGCACATTGCCGATAGATTGCTTGGCGCCATTGGATACAACGACCTGATCAGGGGTAAAATCCAGACCACTGTCGCGCTGCATCTTGGTTACTATAGCCTGGCGCAGATCAAGATATCCCGGCACAGGCGGATAGTGTGTAAAATTTTGTCGAATAGCCTCAATACCAGCTTGTTTAATATGCTCCGGGGTATTGAAATCCGGCTCACCCAAACTTAAATCGATCATATCAATTCCCTGACTCCTGAGCTCCCTGCTTTTTTGGGCCATGGCCAGAGTTTCCGATACTGCCAATACCTGCAATCGTTTCGAAATCTGATCAACATTCATTATAAGTGGCTTTAAAAAATGAAAAGGCTAAAGTTACAATTTTTACCTTTGAGGCTGTAAAACTGCAACAATTGAAATTCATCTTAATCATAAAGCCATGAAAGATATTCTCGAAATCCTGAAATACACCATTCCGTCCATTGTTGTTTTCTTAACAGTAACCGTGATGGTCAGGAACTACTTCAAGTCGTTTGTCCGCGATCGTGAACGCGACCTTCTTCTCCAGGACCGGAAAAAGACTTTGCCCATGAGATTGCAGGCTTATGAAAGACTGTCACTGTTTCTGGAACGGATCACCGTCGATTCGCTGGTTGTAAGAGAACAAAGCGAGGAGTTCACAGCGAGGGATTTCCACCAGCATTTACTGGCAGCTATACGGGCCGAGTATGAGCATAATCTCTCGCAGCAGATCTATATTTCGGGTGATGCCTGGAATGTGGTCAGAAATGCCAAAGAAGGAACTCTGAACATAGTCAACAGAGCTGCTATGCAAGTTAATCCGGATGGACCGGCACTCGACCTGAGCAAGAAAATTATCGAAATTCAGATGGACGCCGATAGTTCGCCTACGCAGGCAGCCCTGGAATTTCTGCGAAATGAAGCCCGGCTACTATTAGATCGTTAAGGACGTTAAGGACGTGAGGACGTGAGGGCGTTAAGGACGTTAAGAAACGAGAAGAAAGAGATTAGAATTCTGAGTTTTGAATTTTATCCTAACTGCTTACTGCTTACTGCCACTAATCTATATCAACATAAAACCCCATGCTCATACACAATCCCTTGTTTTTTAAAGGATTGGAATCCCCGATAATGAGGGGATTTTTTTTGAGATCTTTCAGCCCATATTGATATTTTATATCCAAGACCACACCAAGTCCCTGACGAATAGGGGTTTCTATACCTCCACCTGCAATAATTCCGAAATCGTGAAGGTATAGGCCATCTCTGATCGGTACCTTTTTTACCATTTCGCCTAACCGCAGCCCGGTGAAATTAGCGTGTACCAGATACCCGTAATAGCCTCCAACCTGAACATAGAATTTACTGGAACGCCCAAGGTTAAACCTTAGATATAGAGGAATATTAACATAATCAAGATTGGTTTTTACCAGGTAGGTGGAATCAGCAATCACTGTTCCTTTTGCATCCCAAGCCTGGTTGGTAAATTTGTTTCCCTTACGCTGATAACCGAGCTCAGTCATGAGTTGAATACCATCGATGATCTTTAGGCTGCCCACCAGTCCCGTGGTTAATGTAATTCGCTGACTGGCAATCTCCTCATTAATGAATCCAGGAAACCCCATGCCCAATTTTGCACCGTAGGATAAAACCTGTGCCTGAGCAACCGAACATGCAATCAGAAGGACCGCCACTGCAGTAAATGCAAATCGTTTTCTCATTTTATTAATTAATTATGATTCCCGAGCAATCCGATACTTCTTTGAACAAATGCATCGAGAGCCTCGCCCGTAAGACGGTTGGTGGCTAACAAGGCAAGGTCAATCAACTGTTTAACCATAGGATTTTCCTTCCCGTAACCAGCCAGAATGTCATTGCGCTGCTTTTCAGCCTCTTCGATCTGTTTCGCCAATTCTGTTCGTTTATCCTTTTCTTCTTGTCCGATCTCATCTTCTTTCTTGCCTTTAACCAACTTCTCCAGACTCTCCTGGTCGGCATTTATTTTGGCAACCTCTTCGTCAAACTTGCCGGCTTCTGCTCCATGCTCTTGTTTTAGCTGTTCACCAATCTTAAGTACAACCGGATGATTACTATTGATTACCAGGTTAAAACTGTCCGGAAGATCTTTATAAAAATTCATTCCGCCAGATAATTTCGACATCTCCTTCATCCTGCGGCTCCATTCCGATTGAGTAATTATAACCGGGTGGGCAGTTTCATCAAGCGCTTCGAAAGTTATAAAATATCCTTCTCCCGGTGCCTGGCTCTTAAAAACGGGATTTAACCAGGATTCTAAAGTTTTATCGAGTTTAGATTCTTTCTTATCCGACTTATCAATCAGTTTATCAACAACATCCGAATCAACACGGACAAAATGTGTTTTCTCGAGCTTTTCTTCCAGATGGTTCACAAAGTGAGTATCAAACTGGCCGTCCATCAACAGAACATCATATCCTTTTTCCTTTGCTGCACGGATGAAGCTGAATTGTTCTTCCTTATCATTTGCATACAGGTAAACCAGAGTTCCGTTTTTATCTGTCTGATTACCCTTGATAATTTCCTTGTATTCATCATAGGTGAAGTACTTGCTCTCTGTATTCTTCAATAAAGCAAATTCCTTTGCCTTATCCCAGAACTTCTCCTCGGTCAGCATTCCATAATTGATAAACAATTTCAGATCGTCCCACTTTTGTTCAAATTTCTCCCTGTCATTGGTGAAGATATCTTTCAAACGGTCAGCAACTTTCTTGGTTATATGGGCTGAAATCTTTTTAACATTTTGATCGGATTGCAGAAATGAACGGCTGATATTCAAGGGAATATCCGGGCTATCCAAAACGCCATGCAAAAGGGTCAGGAAATCGGGAACAATTCCTTCCACGGAATCGGTAACATAAACCTGGTTGGAATAGAGTTGTATTTTGTTCTTCTGAACTTCATAATTGCTTCGGATTTTCGGAAAATAAAGGATACCGGTCAGATGAAACGGATAATCAACATTCAGATGGATATGAAAGATGGGGTCCTCCGACATCGGATAGAGTTCCCTGTAAAATTTTGAATAATCATCATCGGTCAGGTCGGCCGGCTTTTTTGTCCAGGCCGGCTCAGTGTTATTGATGATTTTATCCTTATCGGTCTCTTCATACTTGTTATTCTTCCATTCCTTTTCCTTTCCAAAGGCGATGGGGATCGGCAGGAAGCGGCTGTATTTATTCAGAAGGGACTGGATACGGTCTTCTTCCAGGAACTCGGATGAATCCTTATCGAGATGGAGTATTACATCGGTTCCGCGATCTTCGCGGTCAATTTCCTCCAAAGTATACTCGGGATTACCTTTGCATGACCAATTGACTGCTTTGCCCCGCTTATAGGACTTTGTTATGATTTCAACCTGATCAGAAACCATGAAAGTGGAATAGAAACCCAAACCAAAATGACCAATAATAGCATTGGCATCTTTCTTATATTTCTTCATAAACTCCTCAGCGCTAGAGAAAGCAATCTGGTTAATGAATTTATCGATCTCCTTGGCAGTCATGCCAACCCCCCGGTCAGAAACTGTTAGTGTCTTTTTCTTCTTATTCAGTATAACCCGGATGGTTAAATCCCCCAACTCGCCGGTAAATTCCCCTACCGAAGCGAGGGTTTTCAACTTTTGAGTTGCATCTATTGCATTGGATATCAATTCACGAAGAAATATTTCATGATCGGAATAGAGAAATTTCTTGATGATCGGAAAGATGTTTTCCGAGGTTACATTAATAGTGCCTTGCTGCTTTGAAGTTTCCATATAGTAAAATAGTTTTAGCCTGCCTCCCCGTTTCAAAGGCCATGCCACCAAAATACTCCTGACATTTTTACAGTATTCCCGAACTGCTTCGACTTGCTTTTATCAACCCTGCGTTACCGATCCCGTGGTATAATCCAGGGTCGATCCGAAGAGGCTATGAGGGATACTGAAAATGACTACGGTCATTACCGCAGCGAGAATGATCAGCCACGGACGGCCCTTACCTTTGATACCGAATAGTGCGGCTACCCAAAATATAAAAGCAAACAAGGTTTTATTATCGGTCAGATCCCAGCCGAAAGGAATACCGGTCCACCAGTCACCAAAAGCATACCATTGAACCCAGGGTCCAAAGATAAATCCGCCGATAAAAAGGATGACAAAGGTCCATATAGTATAACGGCGGAACCGTTCGATTTTAAAAATAGCAAACAAGCCGGCGATGGTTGAAAAAAACATGGCCAGAAACATAAGAATGACATGGGGGATCAGAACTCCGGCCGGCACATCCCCTTTAAACCGGATCACCACCGGTTTATTTTTCGCAACATCCACGGTTTGCCCGTTTTTAACCAGTTCGATATAGTACTCCAATTTGCCGGCTGGTGGTTGCTGAGGCAGATGAGCAGCCAAAGCTGTTTCATCTTTCTTCCTCATAATCTTTGTCATAAAGGCTGAATGGTACTTAATATCAGTCCATTTAAAATCAACCCGCGTCCAGTCTTCTGCAATACCCAGCTTTTTATAATATACAGCAGCATGCACGGCGGTATCCTTTACCGGCAGTTTTACCCTGGCATCCCGGGCACCGCTGGTGCGGATCAATTGAAGAGTATAAGTGCTGTCGCCCAGGGTCACCTTTTCAGCCCGGGGATAGGTTGGGCCGGATTTACGCTGGTATATGGCTGCGCTTAGGGTAATTACTACGGCCAGAATCCATAACAATTTCTTTTTCATGCTTTTCACTATTAAAGTTGGACCAAAACTATTATTTTCTTGTCACCCCGCAACAATTCAACTGAAACGGTTTGACCGGATTTCAATGACTGCAGACGGGTCATATAATCATAAACGTTGGTAACCGGTAAACCGTTGATCCCGACAATCCGGTCGCCTTTAGTGATTCCGGCCAATTGTGCCGGCTTGCCAGGTGTTGCGAACTCAACACGCAAACCATTGTTTTCCGTACCTGAAACATCCGGCATAATTCCAAGGGTAACCTTGAGCTTCCTTCGGCCTGAATCGGACACTTTCGGACCCGCCTCTTTAAATGTCAGGACCTTTGGTGCATCAGCAATGGAAAGGATAATTTCCGAAACCTGATCGGCGATGTCGGTCATATTACTGTAGTCCAGTTTACCCGGGGTATCACCCGGAGTATGATAGTCGAGATGGGCACCGGTGCTGAAATAGAGAACCGGGATGCCTACCGTATAAAAAGAGGCATGATCTGACGGGCCAAAGCCTTCAGGTGATTTCGCCCAGGCCAGTTTTTCTGGTTTTATCAGTCCAAGCAGGCTATCCATCTCCAAAGCTGTTCCTGAGCCGCTGATGGAAAGACGTTTTTCCTCATTCGGGCGCCCCACCATGTCCATATTAACCATTGCTGATATCCGTTTTAGCGGGACCGGACTGTGCGCTACAAAATATTTCGATCCTAAAAGCCCCATCTCTTCACCGGTAAAAGCAACGAAAAGCACAGAACGGTTCAGTTTATCTTTTATGGAAGAAAGGTAGCCGGCCATTTCAATAACCGAAGCTACTCCGGATGCATTATCATCTGCACCGGGATGGACTCCAATGGTATCCTGAACTCTGGAATTACTTCCCATACCGCCCATTCCCAGATGATCAAAGTGGGCTCCGACAACTATCCATTCCTGACGGGCTCCCGTGTCGCGGGCCTGAATCCAGCCAACAACATTTTGTGTGGTGGCTGTCTGGGTTATTATATCAGTCTGAACCGATGCCGTCAGGCCGAGATCTTTTGAAAGCGATTGATGCGACTGATTAAGTTGCATTTCAACCACTTCCACCTTCATATTCATACCTGATAAAGCCTGGTTCATGAAAGCCCGTTTGGCCCGGATGACCGGCAAACCCGCTGAGCTTTCCTTAACGGTTCCAAATTCAAGCTCATCTTTATCATCATAAGCCGGACCGGCCACGAAAATTACCGCAGCAACTCCGGCGTCCCTGGCATTAAGCAGTTTCGACCGGATAGAACCGTAATCTTCGAACGGATCTGTTGCCGAACCTTTTGGCGGCTCAGGTGCACCCAGCAGGATTAATCCGATTTTTCCCCTGACATCATTTCCGGCATAATCATCCCAGTTCAGTGTATCCGATTTTATCCTGAATCCATATCCGAGGAAAACAATTGGTGCATTCACTTTTCCATTATCGCTGATTGAAATCGGTGTAAAATCTTTATCAGCAACCGCAGATTGTCCGTTAATAGAAAATATGTTTGCTGCACCTTTTTTTATACCGGTGGTTACCTGGAATTGCTGAAACCCATTTTCAGGTAACTGGGTCAATCCATATTCCTTGAAACAATTCCGGATATAAGTCGCGGCCGCGAGATCTCCCGGCGTTCCGGGATATCGGCCTGCCAGTTCCTGGGAAGCCAGGTATTCCACATGTTTTCTGAGCTCGCCCGATGTGATTGATGCTGAATTCTGAGCCCGGCAGCCACCAATCGGAATCAAGCATATAAACGTGAAAATTAACCCATTAAAAAAATATGTCATGCTGCTTTTATAAAATAAGCGGGTCAAAAATACAATTTTTAAAATCCGAACCATCAAAGGGGGTTGTTTAGGTTAGGTTTTAGGTTAGTGAAAATCCGGATTCCCAATCCGGATTTTTCCTATTTTTACGCTTCCAAATCATTTCTGTTATGAAGATATCGTACAATTGGCTGCGTTCCTATATCAATCTGGATATAACCAAAGAAGAAACTGCTGATATCCTGACCAGCATCGGCCTGGAAGTAGAAGCTTCGGAACCATTTGAGTCTGTCCCGGGAAGCCTGCGTGGCCTTGTAGTTGGTGAAGTGCTCACCTGCACTGTTCATCCTCAGGCAGATAAACTCAGCCTGACATTGGTAGATATCGGAGTATCTGCTCCGCTGCCGATTGTTTGCGGTGCCCCTAATGTTGCAGCCGGGCAAAAGGTGATCGTGGCTCCTGTCGGGTGTACTCTTTACGGTTCAACAGAGCCGGTAACCATCCGTAAAGCTAAGATCAGGGGAGAGGAATCCGAAGGCATGATTTGCGCAGAGGATGAAATCGGTCTGGGTAAAAATCATTCGGGCATCATCGTTCTGGATTCATCAATTCCGGCAGGCACGGCAGTTGCCGATCTTTTTGAAATTGAATCGGATCATATTTTCGAAATCGGACTCACCCCTAATCGCATCGACAGCGCATCCCATTTTGGTGTTGCCCGCGAACTCATGGCTGTATTGGGGTCCGAGAGAAATGTCACTCTCCGTAAACCGTTGGCCGAACTGCCAGAGAAAACCGACACTCTCGATATTTCAGTTGAAATCACCAACCCCGAAGCATGCATCCGCTATTCAGGAATATCTCTCACTCATGTAAAAATTACTGAATCACCCCAATGGCTTAAAAACAGGATTCAGGGCCTTGGGATGAATCCGATCAATAATGTGGTGGATATCACCAACTTCGTTCTCCTAGAAACCGGTCAGCCCCTGCATGCCTTCGATGCGGAATTTATTACCGGCAATAAAGTTATCGTCAAGACATTACCAGAGGGTACCGCTTTTGTCACTCTGGATGAGCAGGAAAGAAAGCTCAATTCCGGTGACCTGATGATTTGCAATGAGCAGGAAGGAATGTGCATTGCCGGAGTTTCCGGTGGACTTCATGCCGGCGTAACCAATTCAACCACAAAGATTTTCCTTGAATCTGCGTGTTTCAACCCTGTATGGGTCCGGAAAACCAGTAAACGGCACCTGATCTATACCGATTCATCCTTCCGGTTTGAAAGAGGTACCGATCCCAATGCAACGGTTTATGCCCTGAAAAGAGCAGCAGCCCTGATCTGCGAGATCGCCGGAGGTCAAATCGCTTCGGATGTTGTCGATGTTTATCCCAATCCGGTTTATCCCTATCCTGTGGTACTGAAATGGGCGAATTTCGACCGGCTGATCGGGATCAAAATTGACCGCGATGAAGTGAAGAAAATTCTGAAATCGCTGGATATCGAGATCATTCAGGAAACCGAAACCTCACTGCAGCTGGCCATTGCCACCTATCGCGTAGATGTTCGCCGCGAAGCTGATGTTATTGAAGATATTCTGAGAATTTACGGATATAATAATGTAGGCCTAACCGAACAGGTTACTTCTACCCTCTCCTATGCCCCGAATCCGGATCCGGAAAAGCTTGAAAACCTTATTTCCGAGCAACTTACTGCGCAAGGCTTCAATGAGATGATGGCCAATTCCCTAACCCGCTCATCCTATTACGAAAAACTGGATACTTATCCTTCAGCATCCGGGGTTAAACTATTAAACCCCCTCAGCAACGATCTCAATTCATTGCGCAGAACACTGTTATTCGGTGGGTTGGAAGCTCTCGCCACCAATATGAAATTCAAAAATTTCGATCTGAAGTTTTATGAATTTGGCAATACCTATGAATTAAAACCCGGGAATAATCGCTTATTGGCAGAGAGTTATCATGAAACCCGGTTCCTGTCATTGTTCCTGACCGGCAAAAAAAATCCGGAGCATTGGTCCGGTAAAAGTCCCGACACCACTTTCTTCGACCTCAAATCTGTGGCTTTCCGAATCCTTCAAAGACTGGGCATCAATCCGGATGAGCTTGAGATTGAAGAAAAAGCCGACGAACGGTTTGCATTAGGTATCACCTGTAAATACGGCAAATCAGTTTGCATTAAGATGGGACAGGTTCATCCTGATGTGCTGGCTCCGTTTGAAATCGGACAGGCTGTTTGGTATGCTGAATTAAACTGGGATGTTATCCTCCGTAAAGTTCAGTTGAACGTGAAATTTCAGGAACTCGCCAAATACCCGCTTGTTCGAAGGGACCTTGCCTTGGTTGTGGACAATTCCATCCGTTACGAGCACATTCGATCACTTGCCTATCTTGTTGAACGCAAACTACTTAAGGAGGTCAATATATTTGATGTCTATACGAGTGAAAAACTTGGATCTGATAAAAAATCTCTTGCTGTCAGTTTCATCCTCCAGGACGAAAACAAAACTTTAACCGATAAACAGATCGAACAGGTGATGGAGAAGCTTGTCACTGCTTTTGAGAAGAA